>NZ_CP106735.1:300000-600000 GCF_025639805.1 Reichenbachiella carrageenanivorans
CATCGATCGGGCTACCTGTCCTACAGATTACTCTGGTATTAGAAGTGTCGCCTACTTTAAGACGGATTTCGTCTTCCATCTCTACTTTATCTCGCTCTGCCAAGATCACAATCACACCTTCTTTCAGGTTTTCATTTGCTTCTATCAGCTCAGAAATAATCGTAAAAATCTTTGAGGACCATCCCAAAATCAGGGTATGATCTCTTTCAATAACGAAGGATCTCCCCTTTCTCAAATCTTCCAGTTTGGTCAAGATACCGTTGGATACCAAACCAATCAATGTAGATAGTACAACTACACCGACCAATGTAACGGCCAACAAATACACTCTCAAAGACCATCCTCCAGTAGTATTCCCTAAAGTACCTGGGTCCAACATGTGAATCATGTTTTGCCACAAAGATTCGGGATAGCCAATACTCTCTCCTGCCTCTACTTCAAACCCAGTTAAAACTAGAATGATGGCAAGAATAACTACAAGAATTAAAGTCAAAACCCCTAGACCGCCGATTAGCGTCATGGTTCCTTTTGATACGTAATTATCAAATTGGTATTTGGCCTTAGCAAGAAAGGAAGAGCTGTTATTCATTTATTCAGGTCGTAGCTAAATTAAATCGTATTCATTTCGAATAGTGGCCGAAAGTGCAATCCATGTAAGATATGTTTTTCCAGCTTATATGGGCAAAAATAATCCAATAATGGAAAAACAACCGTTTTATGATAATTATATCTGTGCTTTACTTCGCGCAAATTTGAGTGCACCTACGTATTGGCCATATTATTGATTGTTTCAAATATTTTTAACTTCGTATGCGAATGACCTCCAAGACACTACACCCCATTTCAATTCCTAAAATGAAAAAAAAACTCTTCCTCCTCTTTTTTAGCATTGTTATAATCTATGGAGGAAATCTACCTGCATCGGCTCAAACATACTCTCTTGCCATCAGCCCACAGTCGTTTACTATAGATGGACAGAGTTTTAGTGGCTACAGCACTACCTTTGTACAACCCTTCGAAGTGATAAACAAGGAATGGTGGCGATACGTAAAGTCACGAACGGTCATATTCAACAAAAAAACTCATCTAGAACTTACCGTGCCTGCGCAAGGCAAAGAAGCCAATGAGCCTTTAAAATTTGTATCCCAACTCTATGAGGGAAAAAAGCACAAACAAACCGTACTAAGAATGGCGTTGATTACTGATGGTGTAGCTACTGATCAGGTTGCTGACTTGAAGAAACAAGCTCAGTACCTAATGAAAGACTTTAAGGTGAACTACTTCACTGAAGTGGTACAAGAAAAAATATTGGAGAAAGAATCTGACGCTAAAGATATCAGTATGGAAATGGACAAGTACTTGCTCGAAAACAGCAAAATAAAAACTCGAATGGAAAAGAAACCAGAAGAGAAAAACACACTATCCCAAACACTAAGAAGCAATACCAACAAGATCGAAAAACTTCAATCCCAACTACAAGCCAACCAAAAACAACTGGCTCAGCTCAAAAAAGAGCTTACACTGATCAAATGAAAAAGGCAGCCCTCTGGCTGCCTTAATACTCTTGATTAATTATTAAGCCTTAAAAAGTATAAGTATATTTTAATTGAAACAATCTACCTGGCTTGTAGAGAGAGAAAATCTGCTCTTTATTGCCAAATTTGTATACTTGCTCCCTTTCTTGATTCAGTAAGTTTTTAGCCGAGAAGCTAATTTGTGACTTAGCCAATTCTCCAAAATCTTTAGACAATTTAAAATTCAAGCTTTGAAATGGCTTAGTGTACACGTCTGGTACATTTGAGGTTCCAATGAAGGTAATGGTTTCTCCTTGCACATTGTAAGAAAGGTTAGCCGAAATGCCCAATGGATTGTTGTCATAGTTCATGTATCCATTAACTACATATGGAGACTGACCACTCATTTCTCTATACTGAGACACCCCATCACTGCTACCAGTATAAGCTACTTCACTATCGTACTCAGACTGACCGTCTTCCGCTACTATTACTGTCTTTCTGTTCACTTTAGATACGACAAAAGACATATTGCCGCCTATAGACAGGTTCTCAAGTACTGGGCTAATCATCCCCAAATTCTTCCTTACTTCGAATTCCGTTCCATATACAGATGCTTCTCCTACATTTCTAGGCTTCAACTGACCTGGGCTGTTAGGGAAGAAAACCAAAGCGATATGATCTGTGAAATCTTTGTAAAAGAATGAAACAGACACCATTTCGCTAGCGGTAAAGAAGAACTCCCATCTCAAATCATAGTTCAAAATTTCAGCCTGTTTGATGTCTAAGTTCCCTGAGAATCTTGTTCTAGTGATCGGATCCTCAATAAAGGCTGAAGACTTTTCTTTAAAAGATGGTCTGGCCAAAGTTTTATTAAAAGAGCCTCTAAGGTTCATATCATCTCTCAAAGCATAAACCAAACCCACAGAAGGCAAAAGGTTAGTTTCGTTGAGTGTTCTTTCATCATCTAACACTTCGCTTGAATTATCTTCATTCAACCTCACTCCGCTGTAGTACATCTGCACGTTTTCCATTCTTACACCGTAGATCGACTTCAACTTAGGTGTTATCTGCATTTCATTCATCAAATAGCCTGCGAATATGGATTGTCTACCCTCATAGTTGTTGTAGTTATTGCTATTGTCTTGGATGTACAAACCGTTAGGGTTAGTAGAAGAGTACAAGTTGTCTTCTTCTAACAACCAGTTAGGATCGTTGTACTCTACAGCGAAAACTGACAGTGGCTCATACGCATACTGGTACACGCTAAAATCTCTATTTCTATAGGTCATCATACCACCTGCTTTCAACTTGTTGTTATCGTTCAGGTTGTAAGTCAAATCCATTTTGAAACTTTCACTCACTTCGTTCAGTTCTCTCCAAAATCTATTCATGGACCCTCCATTACTAAAACTATAGTTTCCACCATCTTCGTTGATTCGGGTATCTCTATAGTCGGGATCACTAACCTTGGAAAACAACAATGCGTTTGACCACTCTATTTTCAATTTATCAAAATTGTGCTTACCATATATGATATTATTAGTCATTGTACGCTGTGTGTAAGCCAATATATCATTGCTAATGTTTGTTGGATTATTGAGTGTAGAGAAATTCATTTCTCTGTCTAGCGCAGTAGAAACTCCGTTTTGCGTATGCAAAAGACTCGTTCCAATGGTGTGATTGTCTGTCTTGGCGGCCAGCGTAGCCAAACCACTCCACAGCACACTGTTGGTAGCCAAATCGCCAACTGCACTAAAATCTCTCACCAAGGCAACCTCACTAGTGGTTCTGTCTTTTTCGTATCTTTTTCGCTCATACCCTTCGTAAAAGGTATTGGTGCTTTTATAGCTCAAAATAGCATTATAACCCCAAGTCACTTTATCGCCTTGAATTTGATTTCTGTGCAATACAGAAAGTCCAGTATTCATAAAATTTCTTTCACGACTTACGCCCAATGTAGGATCAAACTTTCTTGTGGTCTCTGCCACAAAATCGTTTGGTGCTGTAGGAATCTCCGTTCCTTTTGCGATAGGCATCTCTCGTTGTCCGTTGTCCCAGCCTAAGAAATCGGTAGCTGATCCATCATATGTCACATTATTAGACTTAAAGTGCATGTCAGGACTATACCCCATACTTAGAGAAACAGAAGTTGTTTTTTCTTCGGGAAAAGCTTTGGTCTGAATATCTACCAAACCACCTGCAAAATCTCCATTAAGATTGGGGCTGAAAGTCTTATACACCACTACATTTTCTAAGATCGCAGTTGGGAAAATATCAATCTGTACGTCGTTTCTGTCTGGATCTAGCCCTGGGATAACCATCCCGTTCATTGATGTTTTAGTGTATCTATCGCCCAATCCACGGACGTATACATATTTACCTCCTTGAACAGTCACTCCTGTGACTCTATTCATGGCAGTAGACAAGTTGCTATCACCTACTTTTTTGAATGCTGCAGAAGAGATCCCATCTACAGTGTTAGCTGATTTTCTTTGCATAGACATCAGTGCGACTTCATTGTCTCTGATTTGCTCAGCCGTAACAACAACAGCCTCTAACTGCTGTACATCTTCTGATAGCGTTACGTTAATGTTGGTCACTTCACCTGCAACTACTTGCACCCCTTCGATCGTCTGTGGCTGATAAGACACAAACTGAATGATGATGTCATGCGTACCTGCATCGAGAGACAAAGAGAAGTTTCCGTCAAAATCAGCAACAGACCCTTGGGTTGTGCCTAGCTTGGTGACAGTCGCACCAAAGAGCCCTTCGCCGTTAGATCCGTCAATGACTTGTCCTCTTAAAAATCCTTGTTGCGCCAGTGACATACTCGCCGCGCTTACAATTAATCCTAGTGTTAATAATATCTTGTTCATTTTCTGATATCCTAATTTTGATGCAAAACTAGACCCCTCATGTTCCTTGATCATTTTTCGAATTTTAACAAATGTTTAAAAATGAAAGCGTTATTCATGGGTTGATAACATTTAGATAATACACAAAAACCCACTCACTTACTAGAATCAAAAAAATAGCTTTTAAAGCATTCAGTGTTGCTTAATCGTTATTTAACGATAGTAATATTAAGTTAACTTAAACACTACTCGATGAGCGGTATAGACAAAAATTATTAGTAGAATTTAATGTGTTAATTGGTAGCAAAACAAAAAGGCCCTGACCATACAGCCAGAGCCCTTATATTCAGAAAATGAATCTTAAATTTCTTTCCTGTGATACTTCGATTTATTCTTCGTCGAAGCTTCCAGTGTATACTACAAATTCAGAAGCTTTCACTTTAGTAAACACTAGAGATCCATCAGCTACGTTTTTAGCAGCGTCTTCAGTCTCAGTATATGCTTCACCTTCTACATACTCTTCAGTATCGTAAGAAGCAGACAACTTCACTTTGTAACCAGTCATATCAACGTTAGTCAACGTGCCTTTAGCTTTAGATTTAAAATCTGCTTCCATTTTAGCGTCAGATCCTACTGCATGAATTGTTCCGTTTGTCAATGTGAAAGACTTGTCAAGTGCTCCTTCTCTTCCATCAATTTCTAGACATTTGTCAGAGTTTTTGTCTGTATATACTGCGAAGTTTTTAACCTCACCTGCGTAAGACTGATCGATATCGATACCGTCATCACCAACTGCATAAACCAAAAGGTTAGTTACGTTTACAGTTCCTCCGAAGAATTCAACTCCGTCATCTTCGTTGCCATACACTTCGATGTTTTCGATAGTAGTACCTGTACCTACTCCACCCAGCGTCAAGCCGTTGATTTCGCTACCTTCAGCGATTTCAGCTCCACCATGTCTGATAGACACATACTTGATAGACCCAGAGTTATCAGCAGCATCATCTCCACCGTACTGTCCGTTGGTATCACTCGCATCTACACCTTCGATTTGTGGATTCTCAGTTTTAGCACTCACAGGAGCTTTACCCAAGATTACCAATCCACCCCATTTTCCTTTTGAATCTTGATTCAATGTCGTTCCTTTGAACTGACCTGGCTCGATGTCGTCATCAGTAGAAGTCATGATAATAGGCTCAGTTGCAGTACCTTCAGCTATCAATTTAGCCCCTCTAGCGACCATTAATACAGCTGCTTTAGCGCCTGACAAAGAAGCATCGCCTTTGATTACTGTACCAGCTTCGATAGTCAATGTAGCACCATCTACTACTGTTACTCTAGTTTTCAAAACGTATACATTGTCTTTAGTCCAATCTGTATCAGTTGAAATATTGGCATCAACCTCCACCTCAGGAGCAGCATCTACCGCTACTCTTGAAGCAGTTTGGTCTGCATTGTCCATCAAAGTCCAATCATCAAATACAGTCTCGTCAGTGGCGCCAGTGGCAGAATCATCAGATGATGCCTTAGCATCTACGGCAGCTTGAGTAGTCTCTACTGCTTCAGTTTGCAATTCTTCAGTTGTTTTTGCAGGAACTGCAGGATCATCCTTATCGTCGTCGTCACATGAAACCATCAATCCCATTGTAGTGAACACAAATAATAGTGCTAATAACTTTTTCATTTTTTTTCTTTTAAGTATTCTGATATTAAGTTTTTTCAAAATTTGTACTGCAAAACTGCGCAAGACATGTTACCTCGGGCACAAGAGGCAGTTACCTTTCTGTTAAAAGAAGTAGTGATTGTGTTATTGAAATTTTATCAATGTTAAGAGAATGTGACGTACGGTAAAACAAAAAAGCAGCTCCATGACTGAAGCTGCTCTTTCTGCTGTTTTATGCTGTTTTTTTACTTCACCATACTGATGTTTACTTTGCTCAATATTGCTTGGATAATGTCGTGTGTGGTAATACCATCCGCTTCGGCTTCGTAGTTCAAAATGATTCTATGATTAAGTACATCTGGCGCTACTTCTTTGATATCTTCTGGTAACACGAAATCACGTCCTTCTAAGAAAGCAATTGCTTTAGCTGCCAAATTCAGGTTGATCGAGGCTCTTGGTGATGCGCCAAATTGAATATAGTTCGCTTCTTCTTTCAAACCATATGCCGCAGGGTCGCGAGTAGCAAAAATCAGTTCTATAATGTATCTCTCTAACGATTCCGATAGATTCACTTGATTGATTTCACCGCGAATCGCAAAGATGTCTTCTTTGGTCAAAATTGTATTGACTTCATTATCAAATGTCATATTAGACATGCGACGCATGATTTCCAGTTCCTCATCTTTAGATGGGTAACCAACATGCACTTTCATCATGAATCTATCCACTTGCGCTTCTGGTAGAGGGTACGTTCCTTCCTGATCTACGGGGTTTTGTGTAGCCAATACCAAGAACGGGCGATCTAATTGGAAGGTGGTTTCGCCAATCGTAACTTGCTTTTCCTGCATCGACTCTAGCAGGGCAGATTGCACCTTCGCTGGAGATCGGTTGACCTCATCGGCCAAGATCAAGTTGGCAAAAATTGGCCCTTTCTTCACTTCAAAGTTGGACGCTTTCTGATTGTATATCATCGTACCCAGCAAGTCGGCAGGCAATAGGTCTGGCGTAAACTGGATTCTCTTAAAATCTAAGTGAAGCACATTGGCCAATGTATTTACCGTCAAAGTCTTCGCCAATCCCGGCACCCCTTCGAGTAAAATATGCCCTTGAGTAAATAAACCAACCATGAGTCGATTGATCATATACTTCTGCCCGACCACTATTTTATTTACTTCAGTATAAATCTGCTTGATCTTTTCCTGATGTATTTTTTTACTCTCTACGCTTGTAGTTGCTTCCATATTCGAGGATTATTCGTTTCTAACCAAACAAAACTAAAGCAACTTGGGTAAGTTTTAAAACCACAATAGGTATAACGCTCCCAAGTCGCTGTTAAAAATTGTTAAGCACTATTGATGTGTTGGCTTGAGTAAGTCATTCACCGTTTTCACTGGATTGAATGTCGTGATGGGGACTTCTACAAATAATGTGACCCAGTCCGCCATGGCACCATTCCATAAGCCTGGCAATTCCATGGCCTTCACTGCTTTGCCTCCTCTCGACTTCTGAGTAATAAATCCCGTTTTATTATTTCGATATTGTATCAAATCAAATTTTCGTCCTTTAAAATCCTTGACCCCACAGACCAAATCCACGGGATTGAAGTGGGAAGATTTTTTTAGAATAGCTGCTTGTGCCTCATTAGTCAAGTCTATTTGTGCGGTCTCTGCTATTTGCAAGGAAGTTCCCTCGCCTTCTTTCACCCAAAACGGCCCTCCACCGGGCTCTCCCGTATTGACTACCATCCCACAAACCCGCACGGGACGATTCAGGTATTTGGCTAATGCTGCCGAACTGGACAATGCTAAACTAATACCATACTTTGCTTTTAATATCTCTTGGGCTTCAGTCGTACAGTCTTCTCCCTGCGCTATACGCCCAAGCCAACCAAAGGAATCTTGCTGAAATGCAATCAACATACTTGCTAGTGCCTTTTTATAAGTAATTGTATCTGCCTTCAAGTGATCTGGCACCACATTATCAATATTCTTCACAAAAACGACATCCGCTTCGAGGTCATTCAAATTGGCCAATAAAGCACCATGACCCGCTGGTCTAAACAGCAACTTGCCATCTTCTAAAAACGGTTCGTTCTTTAAGTCTACCGCAAGTGTGTCTGTCGATGATTTCTGTTGTGAAAAAGAAACCTGATATTTCACCTCAAAAGCCTGCTCATACCTCCCCACTACTGATGCGAGTTTTAGTTCAAATTTTTTCTGATGCTCTGGTGATACGGTAAAATGCAAATGCGCCACGCCGTCTGTGCCTAGCGCATACTTTGCCCCTTCTATCAGGTGTTCTTCTAATGGTGTTTTTGCCCCATTTTCGGTTTTATGAAAAGCCAGCAATCCCTTAGGCAGACTGCCATAGCCCAAACCATCCTCTTCTAATAGCACTCGAACAATAGGCTGATAATCTTGCGCTGCCAACAGCTCATCCATCTTCAACCCTTGTTGTTTCAACGCTTCGACCAACTCCGTATAAAAAGCAAAATCTTGAATACCAGCAATAAATTGCTCCGTCCCAGCATTCAATTTACCTTCGGCAAGGTATTCAAACAGGTCTTTGAACATGCGTGTAGCCGCACCAGAAGCAGGCACAAATTTCAACAAGCTTTTATTTACCGTAGCTTTTTCGTAGCCTTCTACATAGGCCGCTGTCTCTTGCTCCGACAGCTGCACAATCCCATCTCCAATGGTGGCTGGCCTATCGAGATCGAGAAACGGAAAGCCCGTCTTGAAATCAGCGACTTGCTGCTTTACAATTTCAATATGACTTCCTCTCGATTGGATATCATCCTCTTGTTCTTTTGAAAACATTAACATTTAGTTTTTGGTTGTACTACTTTAATTAAATCATCTCTGAGGCACGCCCTAATAAATAAAAGAAATTATTTGGAACACCTCATTTATGAAAAGGGTTAAATGGAAAACTGAGCAATGGCCATTTCATAGGCTTTGTTATAGTGTTTAATCAAGTTTTTCCAGTCAAATTCTTCAGACAAATCTTCGGCTTTATTTCTACTTTGTATCCTGTTTTTTGAAGTGGAAGTCACAAACTGCAGCATTTTTCGGGCTAGCTGATCTGCTGACGAATGAAAATCTTTGTTTTCACGTTCGATCAAATACATCCCATGTGCTTCATTTCCTTTTTTGATGTGCTTCACATAATTGCCAAATCCAGATAAGTCCGAAGTAACCGCCGACACACCACGTGCCAAACACTCTACTGGCGTGTACCCCCAGGGCTCATAGTAGCTTGGGAAAATCCCTAGATGGCACCCCCGTACAAACTGCCCATAATCCATCCCAAAAAGCGGATTGGTAGACGTAATAAAATCTGGGTGATATACCACTTTCACCTTATCTGATTCATAATTCAGCAGATTGGCATTTCTCAAAAAATTAAGAATAGGGTCTTGCCCATCATGATACAAATTGTGAGTAACCACACTTGGCAATCGATCAGATTTCCATGACTGGATTGTCCTCCTGTATCTGAGTTTCCAATAATCATCCACCATTTCATTGAGATCTGGCAACCTATGTTTCTCATTGGTGGCTGCAGCCATAAACAAGCGCTGCTTGAGCTGCTCCATGATGGCATCGCAGTTGTGATCGATCTCTTCCATGATAGCACGTGAGGTCAACACATCCTGATTGATACTCATATAAGGCTGCTTGGTCACAAAAAACATCACCACTGTTTTATCAATGCCTTGTTCTTTCATCAGGTGGTTCAAACGAGCCAAGGCCTCTAAAGTCAAATCATACCCTTTGTTTTTATATTCAAAACGACCTGAAGTGAAAAAATATAGCGTGTTGCTCAGATCGAATGAATAGGACTGAAAAAAATGCCCCATGATAAAGTGTTCGATTTGCTCTTTATACCTGTGATGTAGATTTTGCACTTCGTGCAAAACAGAAAACCGTTCAATATTAAGACCATTGGGCAATATGGCATCTGGGTTTCTACCAAGAAGATGCACACACTCTTGGGCTGTCACCTCACTCACTGTAGTGAATACCTTCGCCCCATGAGCGCAAGCTCGCTCTAATTTGGCTGTAGGCTCTATGTTGAATTTTTTAGCCTCCGATTCCCAATTTAAAAATGGAAGATGATCATAAAAAAAAGGATCATTCATTGCCAAATATCTCCCCAGCAAAGTAGCATGTGTCGTAAACACTGTCTGAATCGGGATTTGTTCTTTTCTCAAATCAGGAATAGCCGTGCCTGCCATCCACTCATGAAAATGAGCCACTACATCCATGTCTTGCTCTAGACAGAGTTTGGCATATCGCGATAAAAACTCTTTAACCATAAAACCAAAAGCCAATACCTGATCCATCAGAGGATCATGCTGGTCAAATGAGATATGATGATCTTTCCAATAACAATACTTGATCTCTCCCAACTGATGCATCACACTGTTAGGATTAAACAAAACGGTGGTTGGTCTGCCCGACACGAGCCAAGATCCTACTTTTACATCCCAGCCCATTCCTTGTAACTCTCGAACTACCCCAACTACTGGCGAATCGAGTGTCAAGTCTTCTTCAAAATCAGAGCTGACATTTGGGTTTACATTTGGGCCTAGTAGCACATAGTTTTCTCCCCAGCCCTTTTTCATCGTCGGAACTTTTGAACGTATCACGGTGTATATTCCTCCTACCTGATTGCAGACCTCCCATGCCACTTCCACTAAACTGGCCTTGCTACTTATCGTTTGTTTTGCCTTCTTTCCCATATGCCATCATATATGCTAATGAACAACTATTCAGAAATTGAGCTGCGACAGACCAATTGAATTTGTTATTCACAAAAAAATCAAATTGTAAATTATCTAAAATATCTGGGTAAATATTGAAAATAAAGTCATCATTCCGCAATCCTGTTAAAAAGCATACCACCAAACAATAGATTTATTGCCAATGCTACCTAAATTACAAACGAGAATGGTGACAAAACCATTTCGAGTTGCTTGATACATTATTTTAGTATTATATCTCGCTTGATGGATCGATGTCCCCCTCAAAATACATTAAATTTCTCCATGATAAAATAAGAAATGGATAATCTTAAAGAAGAAATACAAAAAGAAGAGAACTCAGATTTCTCTGGTAATTATATAGAAAAATTTCAAGACAAGAATGCGGAAGAATTTTTCGCTGGCAGTCTAGTGTCTTGGGAAAAGCAAGAGAATTCTTTTTTGTTTCACGGAGAAAAGGCCTCTTTACAAATCACGGTAGTCTCTCCCGACATACTCAAATTCAGACACGGCAACGAAGGCTACTTCGACGATGATTTTTCGTATGCTATAGACCCCAGTTTCAGCGCTGATCAAACAGACTACAAGTTTGAAGACCTGAAGACTACATTTGTAATCAAAACAAACGTACTCAAGTGCTATATCAGCAAGACCAACTTGGCGACAAAAATCACCACTTTAGAAGGCACAAGCGTACTTGAAGACGAAAAAGGCTATCATTGGCAAGATCACAAGCACTATGGAGGCACTATAAATATTTGCACGAAAGTACTGCATGCTGGTGAGAAGTTTTACGGACTGGGAGACAAAACAGGCAGACTCAACCTGATCGGCACCAAACGCGAACTCTGGGGTACCGATTGCTATGGGTATGGCAACGAAACCGACCCTGTTTACAAAAACATCCCTTTTTATATGGGCCAACACAGCCAAATCGGCTATGGTATATTCATGGACAATACTTTTCGAAGTTTTTTTGATTTTGGCAAAGAGCGCACTACCGTTTGCAGCTTTTGGGCACAAGGAGGAGAAATGAGATATTACTATATCCATGGACCAAAACTGATAGATGTAGCCAGAAAATATGCACTACTCACTGGCCGACCACAGCTCCCCCCAAAATGGGCACTGGGCTACCATCAGAGCAAGTGGAGCTACTATCCAGAATCTGTAGTGAGAAAACTAGGAGAAGAATTCAGAAGTCGAAAAATCCCATGCGATGTGATTCACCTCGACATCGATTACATGGATGGTTTTAGGTGTTTTACTTGGGACAACAAGAAATTTCCAGACCCCGCTAAAATGATAGCTGATCTAAAAGAGCAGGGGTTTAAAACTGTCGTAATCATCGACCCCGGAATCAAAATCGACAAAAACTACGACGTCTATAAGCAAGGCATAGCAGGTCAGCATTTCTGCCAAAGAATGGATGGCGACCTACTCAAAGCCAGCGTATGGCCAGGACTTTGTCATTTCCCTGACTTTACCAAAGCAGCTACCCGTGAGTGGTGGACTACACTCTTCGAAGGCCTGATGAACGATGGCGTAGATGGTGTATGGAATGATATGAACGAGCCTGCGACTTTCGAAGACGGTACCTTCCCCAACGATGTGCGGCACGACTTCGACGGACACCCAGGCAGCCACAGAAAAGGACACAATGTATATGGATCGCTCATGGCACAGGCCACTTGTGCAGGACAAAAGAAATATATGGAAGGCAAACGACCTTTCACAATCTCCAGATCCGCCTATGCAGGCGTACAACGTCATGCATCCGTATGGACTGGCGACAATATGGCTACTTGGGAGCACCTCAAACTAGCCAATATTCAATGCCAAAGACTAGCAGCCTCAGGGGTCTCCTTCGCAGGATCAGATGTAGGAGGGTTTATCGGGTCGCCTGATGGTGAACTTTATACCCGATGGATTCAGATGGCCGTTTTTCATCCGTTTTTCAGAACACACTCCTCAGGCGACCATGGAGACAAAGAACCTTGGAAATTTGATCAACAGTACGTAAACATTGTCCGACAGTTTATCGAAATGCGATACGAATGGCTGCCGTATATCTACTCTGTCTTCTATGTGCACACCCATACAGGCACGCCTATGATCCGTTCGCTTCATCTCGAAGGACATATAGATCCAGAGACTTTCTTTAGAGAAGAAGAATTTTTCTTGGGGCATCATGTGATGATCTGCCCAGTATCTGAGCCTGGCAAAAGCACACGCAGGATGTACCTGACCGCAGGCCAATGGTACAACTACTGGACAGATCAATTGATAGACGGAGGTTTAGAAATCACAGTAGACACGCCACTCCATCAGATTCCAATCTTCGTACGCCAGGGCGCCATCATACCAAAGCAACCTAAAATGCAGTACGTAGATGAATTTGTTTTTGATGAATTGACGCTTGAATGTTACAAACCATTTGAATTGACGCACTCTACCGTCTACGAAGACAGTGGAGATGGCTATGATTACCTTAGTACCGAGGGGCATGTACTCAAGTCGTTCGATTCGGACTTTGTGCTTGACACTTGGATCATCACACAAAGTGCAGAAGGCTCTTATGAATCTACCTATCAATCGTACGCCCTGCGCCTACACGGGTTGCATCAGCTCCCTGCACAGCTATTGGTAGACAACGAAGATCATTTGGCACAAGCCAAATATGAAAATGGAGTGGTTATACTTTACGTAAAAAAGGATTTTAAAAAAATAGAAATCAAATAAATCATCTAACCATGAGCATTAAAAAGCAATTTCTAAAATCAAAAGAAGCCTGCAAAGTCACTTGGATCATAGACAAGAACACAGCTGGCGCGGCTAAAAAAATCACCCTCGTGGGTGATTTTAATGGATGGAATGAGCATAAGGCCGCATTTAGCGCCTTGAAAAACGGCACATTCAAATACGTAACTGAACTACCCAAAAACAATAGTTATCAGTTTCGGTACTTGGTGGATAATCAGCATTGGATGAATGAGGCAGAAGCCGACGGCTTTGTAGACAATCTTGTCTCAGGAGAACAAAACTGTATCATCAGCCTGTAATAGGACAAAACAACCATAACCTCAAAACCTTACTCCTAAATTTATGAACACGAAACTACTGATTCTCGGCCCAGGGGCCCCTAGCCGTGAAACTAGCGGACTCGGCAAAGCCACGGCTCATCTAGTAACCGAGCTGTCAAAAAAAAATGATTTGACTCTGGTTGAGCCCAGGCAACTGGGTGAACTGGCTACTCATACCAATGCGCAGCGCAACACTACTGCTTTTTCCGACCTTAGCATCCTCCAAGAACTGGCCACAGTAAGTATAGAAGCTCAGCTATCGGCCTATCACTATCAGGAAATATCACACACCAAAACAATGGAGAAAGTGGAAAGTAAAAAGCTTCATAATCAGCTTACTGCTTTCACCGAAGAACTGGTATTAGCTGGAAAGAAAATAGATTTCGATCTACTATATGCTCACGACTGGATTACTTTCAAAGCGGCGCTAGAGCTCAAGGAAAAATTCGGAAAGCCTCTTCTGTTGCATGTACATTCTCTAGACTATGATAGAAATTTCGGGAAAGAAAAATCATGGATTTTTGACTTAGAAAAAAAAGCCATGGAAACAGCAGAAGCAGTGATTGCCATCAGTGCGTATTCTAAAAAAATAATGATCGAGCAATACGGAATCTATGCAGATAAGATTCACGTGATCTATCACGGGCATTCGCATCAGAAACGCACTAAAATCAACAATCCTTTTACTGAAAAGGTTGTGCTTTTCGTAGGTAGACTCTCTGGGCAAAAAGGTCCGATGCAATTCCTTAAAATTGCCGAAAAGGTATATGAGAAATATCCTGACAGTAGGTTTGTGATGGCTGGTGACGGTGACCTCTACAAAAAACTAATTGTAGCTGGTGCTGGTAGCGAAATTGCAGGTCGGTTTCATATTACTGGACACTTAGATCAAACAGAGCTTCAAAAACTCTACGCCATTGCCAATGTATATTGCATGCCGTCGTTTTCAGAGCCCTTTGGCCTTACGGCTTTGGAAGCCGCAGAGGCCAAAGTACCTTTGGTACTATCCAAAAACTGTGGTGCTGCCGAGCTGCTCACCGAAGCTAAGCTGGCCACTCCTGGAGATTCAGATGATTTTGCTGACGCTATTTTGGAAATTTTAGAAAACCCAACCATTGCCGAAGCACAAGTAAAAGCAAATAAAAAAAGTATCGAAAAATTGAATTGGGGACAGTCTGCGGATGAAGTATTAGCTGTGGCTGAATCTATCTTATGAACAAATCATTATCCATCACTCTCATCTTTGACTGGGCTCGACCACTCGTCAATTTCTCTCTTTTCGACATTGGATCGAAAAGAGGCTACTATGCAGCAGACGAAGCACAACAATTCCGTGCTTGGTATCAGCAATATGCCTATCCTGCATTAACACAAATAACGGAGAATACCACACCCGTTTCTCTATATTGCTCTGGTACCTTCATAGACATGCTATCGGCCTTCGATGCAGCAATGGTTAAAACATTGAAAACCGCAATAAAAAAAGGTCATATAGAATTGCTCGGCGGTACCTATCATCACAGTCTCTCTTCACTATATGACCGCGCCCATTTCCAAAGGGAAGTCCATTGGCACAAACAACTGATTCAGAAAAAATTAGGAACATCGCCCAGTCGTTTTTTTAATACATCTAATATCTATTACAACGACTTGGCTCCCATCCTGCAAGAGTTAGGCTACAACTCTTCATTCACAGGGGCTATTGACTGGTATCTAAGCGAGCATAAATCAGAGCGGATATTTAGTGCAAAGTCTGAAACCTCTTTCGACTTACTTTTGATCACCTCAGACCAAGGTCAATCTTTATTTCAAAACGATGAAATACAACACCACTTTTTGCAATTAGCGCCTGATGAACTGATGGCAATAGGTGGATGGTCTGAGCTCATTCGTAAAACAAAAAACAAAGCCACAATTTACTCCCTCAAAACACAAATTGACCAAGTAGAAAAAAAGCCAATATATAATGTCCGCCAACCAATCAGCGGCACATATGACTATCGCCCACTTGATAGCCTCAACACCCACCCACTACAGATCAGCTGGCTCAAACAACTAAATGAACTATCTACAGCTATGGCTGTACAAAGTGAAGAGATTCAAAAACTATGGTCTGGATTGTCTGCCGCCAATATATTGGAAAAACTGAATCCTAATGCGGGGCACGAAGACACCAGCTACAATACTTATCAGACGTTGATTAATATATTTAGCAATTTACAATTCAGACTACGGCAATAACCGCAGAACAATCGCCGACCGGCAAGGTGTGTAGATAGACAATTGATCCCCATGCTCATACGATGCAGACTGATAAACCATGGAATCATCGATACGATCATGCCCACCAAACGCACTGCTATCTGTGCTCAACACGACCTGATACTGCCCTGCAACAGGTAAGTGAAACTTATAATCAGCAATTGAGCGATCTGGATGAAAGTTAAAAAAGAAGATCAGATGGTTGCGTTCAAAGATGATCACATGATTATCCTCGTCCATATTGAGTGGCTTGGCCTGCATAGCTCCTAGGATATCATTCTTTTTTAGCAAATCGATCATGGCTTGATCAAAACCCTGTAGCCATTGGTATTTCAGATCAGGGTGATCTGCCAACGACCACTGCCTGCGAGCATACTTATAGCTCCATCCGTTTCCTTCTCGTGGAAAATCCACCCACTCAGGATGCCCAAACTCATTACCAATAAAATTCAAATAACCTTCTCCACCCAAACTAGAGGTAAGCAATCGGATCATTTTGAGTAGCGCCATCCCTCGGTCGATCACCAAGTGATCATCTGCCTTCTGCATGTGCCAATACATATCCTTATCCATCAGCCAAAATGCCAAGGTTTTATCACCTACAAGTGCCTGATCGTGAGATTCAGCGTAAGCAATGGTTTTCTCCTTGTATCGCCGATTGGCCATTACATCCCAAATGGCATTCACACTCCAGCTCTCGTCTGGCGTATGCTTGAGCAACTTGATCCAATAATCTGGCAATCCCATACCTAACCGATAATCGAACCCGATACCGCCTTCGCTCACTGGCCTGCACATGCCTGGCATACCACTCATGTCCTCCGCAATTGATAGCG
Organism: Reichenbachiella carrageenanivorans; assembly: GCF_025639805.1. Taxonomy (NCBI): domain Bacteria; kingdom Pseudomonadati; phylum Bacteroidota; class Cytophagia; order Cytophagales; family Reichenbachiellaceae; genus Reichenbachiella; species Reichenbachiella carrageenanivorans. The sequence continues at coordinate 316,985 of NZ_CP106735.1, forward strand.
CCTCTGGTTTGATTTGATGAATCAATTCGTTAGCCAACTGCAAAAAACAAATGGCATCCCAGTCCACTCCTTCCTTGAAGTACTTGTCATAATGATCGAAAGCCACACCTTCTCCATGATGGTGGTAAAGCATAGAAGTAACTCCATCGAATCTAAATCCATCTAGATGAAACTCCTCCATCCAATAACGGATATTGGATAATAAGAATTGTAACACTTCCATTCGACCATAGTCGAATAACTTCGAATCCCAGCCGGTATGATAGCCACGGCCACCTTTATGAAAATACTGATTGTCTGATCCGTCAAAATCATTAAGACCTTCGGCGATATTTTTAACAGCATGCGAATAGACTGCATCCATAATTACGGCAATTCCCATCTGATGCGCCTGATCGACCATGTACCGGAGATCATCAGCAGAGCCAAACCGGGAGGATGGCGCAAAAAAATTGGAGACATGATAGCCAAATGAGCCGTAGTATGGATGTTCCTGGATAGCCATCACTTGGATACAATTGTACCCAAGACGAGCAATTCTTGGCAGTACCTCATCCGCAAATTCACGATAGGTGCCTATCCCCTCTTTTTCCTGTGCCATACCTACATGGCATTCATAGATCACTGGAGCGAACCCAAGAGAAAGTTGAAATTTTTTATCCTTCCATTTATACTTAGATACACCCAATACTTGAGCACTAAAATCATAAGATTGTGGATCTTGAACGGCACGAAAAGAATAAGCAGGTAACCGATCTCTATCGATCAAGCCATTTTGCACCTTTACCTTTACCAGGCCACCAGGTACTAATGGAAATTCAGTATCATCCGACATGAATACCCCCCACACCCCATGTTCATCTTGTGTCATGGGGTGATGCTCGGCATGCCATCCATTGAACTCGCCAATCAAAGACAAAGCATCAGCAGCAGGTGCCCATTCTCTGTACCACCAGCCTTTTAGCTTTTTATCGTAATTGAACCCAAAATAATGGTGTCCATCAGCAAAATCGTAAAGTGAACCAGCAGTAGATCGGATGGTTTGGAGGCGTTGCTCAAAATAAGCCATCCGCTGAGCGATATCTGGCTGATAAGGGGCTAACCAAGGATCGTCTGCAATCAATTGAATATCTTCCGAATTAGGCATATCGAGGTATTTAAACTGTACTCAATATAACTAGCCTAATGGAGATAAATCTTGCTGAAGGAAAGAAATGAAAAATTATTAATAGACTATCATCAGTCTTGACTCAGAATTGAAGGACTTATAGAAATCAGTTGAAAAAAGAATCTACAAATTCATTTTTATTGAAGACCTGAAGATCCTCAATCCCTTCACCTACACCTATATATTTGACAGGTATTTTAAATTGATCCGATATACCAATAACGACCCCACCCTTAGCCGTTCCATCGAGTTTGGTGATTGCCAGCGAAGACACATCAGTGGCTTTGGTAAATTCTTGTGCTTGCATAAAGGCATTTTGCCCCGTACTACCATCGAGTACCAACATGATTTCATGTGGCGCATCTGGCACGAATTTCTGAATTACTCTTTTGATTTTGGTCAACTCATTCATCAAATTGACCTTGGTATGCAACCGTCCTGCGGTATCAATGATCACAATATCAGCTTTTTGTTCTATGGCATATTTCACTGCATCATAGGCAACAGCCGACGGGTCGGTATTCATGCCATGTGCCACCACTGGTACCCCCACACGCTCTCCCCAAAGCTTGAGCTGATCTACCGCTGCAGCTCTAAAGGTATCTGCTGCTCCGAGCACTACAGACTTACCTCTTTTATGAAATTGAGCAGCTAGCTTGCCAATGGTCGTAGTTTTTCCAACGCCATTCACTCCTACCACCAAAAGCACATAAGGTTTCTTGTCGATTGGCAATTCAAAATCAACTTGATCTCCAGAATTATTCTCCTCAAGTAAGCCCGCTATTTCTTCACGAAGAATCACATTGAGTTCTGCCGCATTGAGATACTTATCTTTAGCTACACGCTCTTCGATCCTTTCGATGATTCTAACAGTAGTATCTACCCCCACATCCGAAGTGATCAAGACCTCTTCCAACTCGTCTAGAAGCTCATCGTCGACAGTAGATTTGCCGGCAACTGCTTTTCCAAGCTTCGAAAAGAAATTTTCTTTCGATTTTTCTAGCCCTTTATCTAGGCTCTCTTTCTTTTCTTTAGAAAAAATATTGAATAATCCCATAATCAGTTGGTGGTAGGGTCAAAAATAGAAAAAGTCTCCTATCCCGATAACAATCGGGATCAGGAGACTTTCAAATATATCTTAAAAGGCTGAATTACTTTGCAGCCAGTACTTCTTTTACTTTGTCTTCAGTGACAATTTCTTCTCTGAATGAATATGCTCCTGATTTAGTTTTTACTGCCTTAATCACTTTAGCATACTTTACGCCATCCTTGTCTTTTAGGGTTGCAACTACCTTCTTAGCCATGGTTATTTAATTTCTTTGTGAACAGTATATTTCTTAAGAATTGGATTGAACTTTCTCAATTCCATTCTGTCAGGAGTATTTTTCCTGTTTTTAGTCGTAATGTATCTAGAAGTACCTGGCTGACCTGTCGTCTTGTGCTCGGTGCATTCTAATATTACCTGAACTCTATTACCTTTCTTAGCCATCGTTCTAAATCATTATAGTGAAAGGGTTCCCTTTGCTTTAGCTTTCTTCAACGTAGCAGCCAAACCATTCTTATTGATGGTTTTCAACGCAGTTGATGAAACTTTCAAAGTAATCCATCTATCTTCTTCAGGAAGATAAAATCTCTTCTTGAATAGATTTGGATAAAACCTTCTTTTGGTTTTGTTATTAGCATGAGAAACGTTGTTCCCTACTTGTGGTCTCTTACCTGTTATTTGACAAACTTTCGACATTTTTCTAGTCTTTTAGCGATCCTTAAAAAATCGGAGTGCAAATATAGAGAAAACTTTAGCATATGTAAAAGCTCTCTATAAAATAAATGGTTTTTATTTAAGATTTGAGCTGAAATTAAATCTTCCTTGCCTGATATCCTTCTTTCAACAGGATATCAACCACCTTATCACGCAAATCTCCTTGGATAATAATTTCTCGGTCTTTTACATTCCCACCTACCCCACATTTGGTTTTGAGCATTTTGCCCAACTCTTTGAGGTCGCCAGTCATGCCCGTAAAGCCTGTGACAAGAGTCACCTGCTTTCCTTTACGATTTTTCTTATCCAACTCTACTCTTAATTTTTGATCTTTTGGTGCCAAGGTTTCTTCTTCAAATTCTCCATCTTCAGTATAGTCAAAGCTATCGTCTGTAGAATAAACAACCCCTATACGATTTTTAAAATTTCCTTTCTTCGACATAACACCAAAATTTCATGCAAAGTAAACAAGACTTGATCTGGTATCAAAAAAAGAGGTCGCATCCTTCTGACGCAACCTCTTGATATAAACGTAAATTTTAACTAGAATCAGTATTTCAATTCCCAAATCTTATTTTGATAATACGACACGTCTGCACCTTGATCATTCTGACGCATCAGCTCGGAGCATTGAGAATAATAGTCTAGCGCCTGAGCTGGCAAATCATTCTTAGCGTAATAGTCCCCCATGAGCTCTAGGTTGCTTACATCCTTTTTGATGGAGATGGATTTTTCTAACCATATTTTAGCAGTGCCTAAGTCTTTGTTTTTTCTAAGCAGGACTTTGGCTTGCTTTGCCAACAACTGCCAGTCGTCTGGCGCTCCATTTTCTACAGCCGCCTTGGCTTTTTCAACTGATTTATTATCAGACGAACTGGCAAATAAAGAAGTGGATAACATCAGACCGAATACTAAGGTCAATAGAGAGATATTTTTGATCTTGTTCATAACAGTATTTTTTAAGTTTTTGACATTAGACCAGAGACCAACAACATGCCAATAACTCAACTTACTGAAAATGAGATGATTGAATATTAAACCAAATAATATTTGTCAAAAAATCGGACAGTACCTGTACAATTCTGAACTGAATAACCCAGTCACACGACTTACGTAGGGTTACAAAATCAAGCCCACACCGAATAATATCACAAAAAACAAGGTAGTCAAAGCCAACTGTTTGAGGAACGGGTCTAGGTTCTTGGCCTGTCTTTTGGTTTTCACTGCCCACCCATTTCGAATGATCAAAGGAAACGACAGCACAAACAAAAAAGACATCCAATCGGAGTGATATGAAAAAGCAAAAATCAAACTAGAGAGCATCGCTAGACCAAGTAGACAAAAATGGTACTTCACAGCCTTGTCCCTCCCGATACGCACAGGAATTGAGATCTTACCTGCTTGCTCATCAGATTCTATATCTCTGATGTTGTTCACATTGAGTACACCTGTAGCCAACAGCCCACAGCTAATCGCTGGCAACATCACTGCCCAATCAAACTGGTGAGTCTGTAAAAAATACGACCCAAATACACCAACCACACCAAAGAATATAAAAACGGAAATATCACCCAGCCCTCGATAACCATAGGGATTGCTGCCTGCCGTATAGGTGATCGCCGCATAGATGGCCGCTACGCCCACCAGCAAAAAAATCAATACCCAAAGCCAATGATCAGCAAAAGCAACACCTAACAAAAACAATCCAGACACAAGAGACAAAACAGCAAAAATGATCATTGCTATTTTCATTTGTGCTTTGGATATAACCCCTGTCTGCACCGCTCTACTTGGCCCTTGTCTATCGACACTATCTGCACCATGTACAGAATCGCCGTAGTCATTGGCTAGGTTGGACAGGATTTGCAGGAAAACGGTAGTAGACACAGCCAGCCCTAAAATGCACCAATCGAACATCCCCTTCCATTGCGCCAAAAAATTGCCCATCAATATACTGGACAGAGCAAGCGGAAGCGTCCTTAACCTGAAGGCCTCTAGCCAATGTTTGATTTTGGAATCACCCATGAATTACATTCGATCTGGTACATGGATGCCCAACAGCGACATGCCGTATTTAATGTTTTTAGCAACCTGAGCGGATAACGCTACACGAGAAGCCGTGATCTCTGCCGCCTGCTCACCAAAGATGGCAAACTCTGCATAGAACTTGTTGTACTCCTTGGCCAAGTCATAGACATACTGTGCGATCACAGAGGGCAGATACTCTTCTGCTGCCATTTTAACTTTATTTGGCAGCTCAGACAAGAGATAAATCAGTTCGTTTTCGGTCTGGCTCAGTTCCACTCCTGACGGAATACTTAATGTCTCCGTTTCGATAGCTAGTTCCTTTGCTCTACGAATAATCGCCGAAATTCTCGCATGCGTGTATTGGATAAAAGGCCCTGTGTTGCCATGAAATTCAATCGACTCCTGCGGGTCGAATAACATGCGCTTCTTGGGATCCACCTTGAGCAAGAAATACTTCAGAGCACCAAGTCCAATGGTATCGTACAACTCATTGGCCTGTACATCAGTAAATCCGTCGATTTTACCCAGTTCTTTGGTATGGTGCGCTGCCGTAGCGATCATCTCACCCATAAGGTCGTCGGCATCTACTACAGTCCCTTCGCGGGATTTCATTTTGCCAGAAGGTAAATCCACCATGCCGTAAGATAGATGATAGCACTCCTCCGCCCATTTATACCCTAATTTTTTCAAAATCAAGAAAAGCACTTTAAAATGATAATCCTGCTCATTGCCCACAGTATAGACCTGCTTGATAAGGCCAGGGTATTCTTTAAACCTTTGGATAGCTGTCCCGATGTCCTGAGTCATATAGACCGCCGTCCCATCCGAGCGTTGTACGATCTTTTGATCCAGTCCTTCTTCGGTCAGGTCTACCCATACAGAACCGTCGTCTTTGGCAAAAAAATGTCCTGCTTTCAATCCTTCAGCTACTTGCTCCTTACCCAGCAGGTAGGTATTCGATTCATAATATAATTTATCAAAGGTCACCCCCATTTGCTCATAAGTAGCATCGAACCCCTTGTATACCCAACCGTTCATCTGCTCCCAGAGGGCGTAGGTATCTGGCTCTTTGGCCTCCCATTTTCTAAGTAGTTCTTGTGCTTCGAGCAACAGCGGCGCTTGCTTCTCTGCTTCTTCTTGCGACTGACCTGCTGCAACTAACTCACTAATCTCTGCTTTGTACGCTTTATCAAACTCAACATAATATTTACCTACGAGTTTATCCCCTTTTAGTCCCGAAGTCTCTGGAGTCTCGCCATTTCCAAATCTCTGCCAAGCCACCATCGACTTGCAGATATGAATACCACGGTCGTTGATAATCTGAACTTTGACTACGTCATAGCCAAAGGCATCGTAGATTTTGGATACGGAGTAACCTAAAAAAATATTTCTCAAGTGTCCCAGATGCAAGGGTTTGTTGGTATTGGGCGAGGAGTATTCCACCATCACCGTTTCACCCTTCCGGGGAAAACTACCAAAATTGGACTTCTGAGCTATTTCATTGAATAGATTAGCCCATAGTGCAGTAGATAGCTCTATATTAAGAAATCCCTTGACCACATTGTATCCCGCTACCACATCGCAATTGTCCCTCAAGTAGCTCCCTAGTTCCTCGCCAGTTTCCACTGGATTTTTCTTTGAAATTTTACCGTAAGGAAAGGTCACAAAGGTATAAGTGCCTTCAAATTCTTTCCTGGTAGGCTGCAAGCCTAACTCCGAGGCGGCTACTTCGTGATCGTACAGGGATTTGAGACCTGCTGCTATTCCTTGCTGTAGTTGTGATACAATGTCCATTCTTTTTTATTTCTTGGGCAGAAACACTTCTGCCATCATACATCTGGCGCTACCGCCTCCCAATGCCTCGATAGTATCGAGCGAACTGAAAATGATGTCTTTATTATAGTTTAAAATCTTTCCTTTTTGTTCTTCGGTCAATGATCCATAGGCTGCCTCAGACATCACCATCAATCGGTCGCCTGACTTGTTTTCTACTTGAAGCATATTGCCTGCAAAGTGCTCTTTTTGACTTTCTGTAATCTCTATGATCTCCTTGCCAGAATTCTGCAGCGAATCTACTACCATTTTTCTTTCTATAACATCGTCTATCGTATCCAAGCAGATCACGGCAAACTCATCCCCAAGTCCCATCATCACATTGGTATGATAGATCGGCAGCCGTTTTCCGCCCACAGTTTGATTAGCGATGAAGGCTACTACCCTATAATTGAAGGCGCTTTCAAAATCTTTGATCACGTCGGGATGTGTGCGCTCCGAAACTGCTGCATAGGCGATTCGATTGCCCCTATCCAATATCAGACTGCCTGTTCCTTCCAGATATTTACCAAACTCCTCGGCTCCAGACAAGTCGATGATATTGGTGATATTATACCCACTCTCTGGAAACTGACTGATAATATCCTCCCTACGCTCAAACCGTCGATTTTCTGCATACATAGGGTATAGACCGATCACGCCATCGTCGTGAAACGAGATCCAGTTGTTAGGAAAAATGGAATCTGGCGTACTTGGCTCTGGTGTATCATTGACTACGATTACTTCCACACCTTTGGCTCTTAGCTTTGCTACAAAACCATCAAACTCAGCCAAGGCACGTTCTTGCACATTTTCTGGCGTAACGTCTTCTAGCGCCTTTTGGTAGTAATTGTTGACAGCAGTCTGCTCATTGAGCCTGAACTGTACTGGGCGAACCATCATAATGGTAGAAGTAGTATTTATTCCCATATCAGTAAGCCCTTTCGAGCGGTAAAGTAGAACATCTCAACAAGCCTTCCATTTTAGCGGTTTCGTTATAGGGCACACGCTCCACAACAAACCCTCTGCGTTCCAATTCGTCATTCAGACGAGTAAAATGTTGCTCACTGATGATTACCTCAGGTGAAATCGAAAACACATTCGAGTTCATGTGATACATTTCTTCTTTGGTGATTTCGATACAGTTTTCCTCCCCAAAATGACTCACCACTAGGTGATAGTCTTTTTCATTTTTGAACCCGCCTTTGTATATGATACATTGGTCATTACCTATAGGTTGAAAACAGCAATCCAAATGCAAAGCATTTTCCTTAGGCTCATCGTCAGACTTTTTTAGCTCAAAAGCATAAAATTCACAATTGGGAAATTGGTCTCTTAGAAACTCTACACCCGCATGATTGGTTCTGCTTACCTTATATGCATGGTAGTCTTCGTCTTCTGAGTAGCCGATATACAGCTTTTCTTTCCAGGGCATCACATCTCCACCTTCGGCATAGGCACCAGGAGGCATGCGTAGCACTTGATCTGAAGGGATTTGCTCCAAAATATAGTTTATGCCATCTCTTTCGCTTGCACGATCATCTATGATATTAGGTACTATGAATTTGTCTCCAATCACAAAACCGATATCTCTAGCAAATACCTGATTGGTATCGGGCAAGACTGCAGGGCGATACACCTTCACACCATGCTTGGTCAGTACCTTTGCTACAGCATCCATTTCTTTCACTATATCCTCTTCTATTGGAAAAGTACCATCGAGTATGTGTTCCCTAGATTTGGGATCATAGGCCTCACTGATATCTGGCACGCCTCCGAAACTCTCCCCTGTACCCAGCACTACAGATCTGAGTGGAGCGGTCTCGTCTTTTATTAAAATATTTATCATCAATTTTTGGATTTTTGGGAGGGCAAATTTAATAGGAATTTTAGCAATTACGATGATGCGTATTAAACATAAATTTGTTGATATTTGTTGGTTTACCAAGAGCAAAAAAACACGACAGTGATTCGATGAAAAAGTATTATGACTTAATTGATCAAACCTTTTATTTTCCTACAGCAGAATTTGAGGTTAAAAACAAAAATCTCTCATTCAACGGTGTAGACCTAATGGAGGTAATAAAGGAACACGGAACGCCTCTAAAGCTGACCTACCTTCCTAAAATCTCCGAAAAGATCCAATCGGCAAAACAGATTTTTGCTCAAGCGATTCAGAAGAAGAAATACAATGGCTCGTACACGTACTGCTATTGTACCAAATCGAATCACTTTTCTTTCGTAATGGAAGAAGCCCTTAAGAATGATATTCATATCGAAACATCATCGGCATATGACATCAACATTGTAGAAACGCTTTTCGAAAAAGGGCTCATCACAAAAGACACCTACATCATCTGTAATGGCTACAAGCGACCACACTATCTTGAAAAAATCGCTAGTCTCCTCAATGCAGGCTTTAAAAATTGCCTCCCCATATTAGACAATTTGATGGAGCTCGACTACTACGATGAGCACGTAAAGCAACCGTTCAAAATGGGCATGCGACTGGCGGCAGACGAAGAACCTAATTTTGAGTTTTACACCTCTCGCTTGGGCATTCGCTATAGTGATGTGATCGATTATTATCAAAACCGCATCAAGAGCAACTCGAAAGGTCAGCTGAAGATGCTTCACTATTTCATCAACACAGGCATCAAAGATACTTCGTACTACTGGAGTGAACTGAGCAGGTTTATATACAAGTATGCCGAACTCAAAAAAATATGTCCTGAACTAGAAGCAGTAGACATCGGCGGGGGATTTCCTATTAAAAACTCTTTACACTTTGAGTACGACTACCAGTACATGGCCGAGCAGATCGTGGAAAACATCCAATGGATATGTAAAAAGAACGGAGTCGAAGACCCTAATATCTTTACCGAATTCGGCAGTTTTACCGTAGCTGAAAGCGGGGCGACTATATACTCGGTACTGGATCAGAAACTACAAAATGACAAAGAACTTTGGTATATGATGGATGGCTCGTTCATCACACATATGCCAGACGTATGGGGGATCAATTCCAAGTTTATCATGCTCCCACTCAATCTTTGGGACAACCATTATCATCGAGTCAACATTGGAGGTTTGACCTGCGACAGCATGGACTATTATGATTCAGAGGCACACATCGGAGAAGTGTTTTTGCCTGTGATAGAAAAAGAGCAAACCTTATATTTCGGGTTTTTCCATACTGGTGCGTATCAAGAATCGCTAGGCGGCTATGGTGGTATCCAGCATTGTCTGATCCCAGCACCAAAACATATTCTGATCGACAGAGATAAAAATGGAGAGGTAGTCACGAAAGTATTTGCCGAAGAACAATCGAGTGAACAAATGATGAAGATATTGGGTTATAAATAAGTGCTATGTCAATTGGGCAGAGAATTTGACTTGCGTTAGACATTAGCATATTTTTCTCATAGTTTCGTAAAAATTAAACATTAGCAGCATTTGAACAAAAGTCTAGTCATCATCCCCACTTTCAATGAAAAAGAAAACATTGAAGACATCATTCGAGCAGTTTTTAATTTAAAAGCTGATTTCGACATATTGGTAGTGGACGACAATTCACCTGATGGCACTGCGACTATTGTAAAAAACCTACAGTCCGAATTCGGCCAACTCCACATGCTAGAGCGAGCTGGCAAAGAAGGCTTGGGCACAGCATACATTACAGGTTTCCAGTATGCATTGGATAAGGGTTATGAGTTCATTTTCGAAATGGATGCTGATTTTTCTCACAACCCTGAAGACCTCATAAAACTCAGGGCTGCTTGTGCTCATGGCGCAGATCTATCCATCGGATCACGCTATATCTCAGGCGTAAATGTGGTCAATTGGCCCATGGATCGCGTACTTATGTCCTATTGCGCCAGCAAATACGTGCAGTTCATCACAGGCATCCCGATCAAAGACACCACGGCAGGATTTAAATGCTATACTCGAAAGGTACTAGAAACGATAGGCCCAGACAACGTTCATTTTGTGGGTTATGCCTTTCAAATTGAAATGAAATTTTTGGCATGGAAATATGGATTCCACATAGAAGAAGTGCCAATCATTTTCACAGACCGCACCAAAGGACTTTCTAAAATGTCTCGTGGCATCTTCAAAGAAGCTGTGTTTGGTGTGATTCAGATGAAAATAAAAAGCCTTTTCAAAAAATATATACCTGCCTGATTGAGGCATCAATAATCTTTATCTTTTCATTGCGATAAGTGATGCCATACTTTAACTTTCAGTATAGTATTTGCCCTTCTTTGCATATATCAGAATCATAAAATCAAATAACCATGAAAGAAAATAAAGTCATAGTCGAAAAATTGAATGAACTCCTTGCTGATTTTCAGATTTACTATCAAAATCTCAGAGGCTTTCATTGGAATATACAAGGGAAAGAATTTTTTGAGCTCCATGTCAAGTTCGAAGAACTGTACACAGACGCTGCCATGAAGGTGGACGAAATAGCCGAAAGAATCCTAACCATAGGAGGCACTCCGCTTCATAGCTTTGAAGACTACCTAGCCACAGCACAAATCAAACCAGTGAAAAATGTTCATGACGGTGTAACCTCTGTAAAAACAGTAGTAGCTAATCTAGAGCAAATCGTAGCTAAAGAAAAAGAGATGAAAGATTTGGCCGGAGAAGCCAATGATGGAGGCACTGAAGATCAGATGTCTGCCTTGATCGAAGAACAAGAAAAAACACTTTGGATGTACAAAGCCTGGTTGAAATAAAATCTCGTCTTTCCAAGAAACAGAAAAGCAAACCCCATAAGGTTTGCTTTTCTGTTTTCTAAATAAAAACATTAGTCAGATAATGATTTCGAATATCTCTATCTAAATGTAAAAAACTGACCCTAAAGCCAAAAAGGCTATCAGCATATATCAATTCCCTTAAAAAGGGACAATAAGAAATTTCAGTTTCCTTAATATTGTTGAGAATCTAATTTTTATTTACTCCACTGCGCATTAATTTAACCCTCACAAGAAACAGCACGAAATGTACATCAACTTATCAGGATTGAATATACTAGTGACCGGTGCCAGCAAAGGAATCGGCAAATCGATTGCATCCAAGCTTGCCGAAGCTGGAGCCACAGTAGCCGTACACTACAACAAAAACATGAGGGAAGCAGAAAATCTCGCACACGTGCTAGGCAACGAATCCCGAGCTTTTCAAGCCGATCTTTCTAAAAAAGACGAAGCGGCCAATCTATTTGATCGTGTGATCCTAGAAATGGGAAGCATAGAAATCCTAGTAAACAATGCTGGAATAGCCAAAGCAGCTGACATAGGAAGCAAAGAGGCTGATTGGATCAAAGCATGGAATGAAACCATGCAAGTCAATTTGAATTCGGCTGGAATTCTTTGTAAAAAAGTAATCGAACACTTCCTAAAAAGAAATAGCGCAGGGCGCATCATCAACATTACCTCTAGAGCAGCCTATCGCGGCGACACTGCGGAGTACATGGCCTATGCCGCCTCAAAGGCCGGACTCGTATCCCTAACCCAAACCATAGCGAGAGCATATGGAAAAAATGGTATTAAAGCCTTCAACATAGCTCCTGGATTTGTGAGGACTGACATGGCCAAAGAAGCCATGGAAAAGTACGGAACAGACCATGCGACTGCTGACATTTCGCTAGAGCGAATGACCGAACCAAAAGACATCGCCCCTATGGTCACCTTTTTGGCAAGTGGCATGGCTGACCATGCCACAGGCAGTACCATAGACATGAATGCAGCCAGCTACATCCATTAATCTGGCCCAATTACCACAAATAAGAATAAGAGAAACAAGAGCATAAAAACATAAAAAAGCAAATCTGTTCTGAAGTATGTTCGATACTTCATATAAAATTCTTTTAACTTATTCATTCTGCAATGTTTTAACCCAACTTCCTCAATACCTGAGTTTTCGGCTAAAATAATATGTATTTATCCAACACCCATTATAAGGGTCTTTCTTACCTTTGTGAAAAATGATTTAACATTAAAAAAAACAACAATATGCCCAAAGGAATATACGCTGTACCTGTTCCTGAAAACGAACCGGTACTTTCATACGCCCCAGGAAGCCCAGAAAAAGCCGAACTGAAAGCCGAACTAAAGGCCATGAGAGGCAAAAAAATAGATGTGCCTATGTATATCGGGAGTGAATTAGTCACTACTGAAAACAAAAAAAGAATGGCTCCCCCACATGATCACAAGCACACCTTGGGTCACTTCAACTATGGAGATGCCTCTCATGTAGAGCAAGCGATCAACGCAGCCATGGGTGCCAAACAAGCATGGGCTGAACTGTCGTGGGAGCACCGGGCAAGTATCTTTTTGAAAGCCGCCGACTTAGTCGCTGGCCCATATCGCGCCAAAATCAACGCTTCGACCATGCTGGCTCAATCCAAAAATCCGTTTCAAGCGGAAATCGATGCTGCATGTGAATATATCGACTTTCTGAAGTTCAATGTAGACTTTATGACGCAGATCTATGCCGAACAGCCAGAGTCTGCACCAGGCATGTGGAACCGACTAGAACACCGACCACTAGAAGGCTTTGTATTTGCACTTACACCGTTCAATTTTACCTCGATCGCTGGCAACTTGCCCGCAGCACCTGCTATGATGGGCAACACCGTCGTGTGGAAACCAGCCGAATCACAAGTATATTCCGCACAGATTTTAATGGAAATTTTCAGAGAAGCTGGCGTACCTGATGGTGTCATCAACATGGTCTATGTAGATGGACCTGTAGCTGGAGAAGTCGTATTTAATCATAAAGACTTTGGTGGGCTGCACTTTACTGGCAGCACAGGTGTATTCCAACACCTGTGGAAAACCATTGGTGAAAACATAAGCAAATACAAGTCGTACCCAAGGATCGTTGGAGAGACAGGCGGCAAAGATTTTATCATTGCGCACAAATCAGCTGACGCTAAAGCATTGGCCACAGCCATCACCAGAGGTGCTTTCGAATTTCAGGGACAAAAATGTAGTGCAGCATCAAGAGCCTATATCCCTGACAACATCTGGAAAGAGGTCAAAGATTATATCATAGAAGATCACAAGAGCATCAAAATGGGCTCTCCAGAAGATTTCACCAATTTCTTTAATGCAGTAATCGACGAAAAGGCTTTCGATAAAATTTCGAAATACATAGACGCTGCGAAGGAAAGCAACATGGCAGAAATCATAGCGGGTGGAAATTATGATAAATCGGAAGGATACTTTATCCAACCGACAATCATCGTGGCTAAAGACCCTATGTTTACAACCATGTGCGAAGAAATATTCGGGCCTGTGATCACAATCTATGTGTACCAAGCTGAGCGATTCGAAGAAGCATTGGAGCTAGTAGACAGCACCTCTCCTTATGCATTGACTGGAGCTATCTTCTCTCAAGACAGGTATGCGATCGAACTAGCGACTAAGAAACTAGTGAACGCAGCGGGTAATTTCTACATCAATGACAAGCCAACAGGTGCAGTAGTAGGGCAGCAGCCTTTCGGTGGATCAAGAGCATCTGGCACCAACGATAAAGCAGGTTCAATGCTCAATCTGCTGAGATGGGTATCACCAAGAACGATCAAGGAAACATTCAACCCTCCGAAGGATTACAGATATCCTTTTATGGAAGAAAAATAAGGTTTCTGAAAACAAATAGGATAGACTGTACCTTTGATCAGGTACGGTCTTTTTTTATGTGCGATTTTTAAGGAATTTCTCCAGTTTGGCTACTGCTCTTCCTCTATGAGAAATAGCATTTTTATCTGCAGCAGACATTTCTGCAAATGTCTTGTCATATCCTTCAGGTATAAATATAGGATCGTATCCAAAACCCTCCTGGCCTCGAAGCTCTGTTATAATACGCCCATTTACTATACCTTCAAATTGGTGAGTTTCCCCCTCAAGGATCAAGGTAATGACTGTTCTGAATCGTGCAGATCTATCCGAATGCCCTGCTAGGTTTTTCAACAACAACTCCATATTGGCTCCGTTGTCACGTCCCTCTCCTGCATAGCGAGCAGAATACACCCCTGGTGCGCCTCCTAAGGCCTCTACCTCTAACCCTGTATCGTCAGCAAAACAAGAAATTTGATATTGACTAGTTACAAAGTCTGCCTTGATTTTAGAATTTTCGTCGAGTGTAGTTCCCGTCTCTGGAATCTCCTCTACGCATCCAATATCCGTCAATCCAATGATTTCGAAATCAGTCAAAATTTGATTAATCTCCTTGAGCTTATTCTGATTATGAGTAGCAAAACAAATTTTCACAACTATGTGGGCTATGGGCGGAGATTGACTAAAGTCACATCAAATATGACCACACTATTAGCAGGTACAGCACCGCTACCAGCAGACCCAAAGGCAAACTGAGAAGGGCTCATGATCAATACATTTGAATTGAGCATCATATCGGACTGAGCGTCTTTAAGTGCCCACCTCAGGCCAAATGGCCAACTAAAATTAAGCCCTGTTCCGTTCTCTGAAAAGTTAACCGTTTGAGGTGCGTACAGTGTGTTTTCTTGATATAAAGTATAGTCTAGTGGCTCTTTAGTGTTTGACAAATTGATCAGTGTAGTTTCTATCGCCATGTCCTTATTTACTACAGTATCTTGAGGCACAGACCCAATGTAAAGCGTATCGCTATTAAACGACTGAGCAGTACCGCTACCCGCTTCTGCATTCCATCTTTCTACCCAAGCCAAACTATCTTCTTCGATAGCTACAGCAGAGTTAGAAGTACTGTAGATTTGATTGTCGTCAAATTTATATACCATGTGCAATGACATGATGTCGTTAAGTTCTGGTATTCTAGTGACTGACGCAGGGTTGGTAAGGACGTATTTGATGCCATATCCAGCATCTACCACCTGACTTTCGTCAATATTATTATCTTCTATATATTGTGCAATCACAATACTGTCCGTAATGGCTTGTGCCAATGAATCGGCTTTATATTCATCGTATGCAGATGTATCTTCTACGGGGGTCTCACAAGAAACCATTATCAGCATAGCCACAGCCACGCCCCCAAGAAATACCGTATTCATTCTCCTCATCATTCCTATTTTTTATCAAAATCTACCAGCTTCACATTAAATTTCAAATCTTCATTTGAGCTAATGGAACCTCCTCCGTCTTTTCCATACCCCAAATATGATGGGATAAAAAATGTAGCCTTACCACCTTTTTTCAACAGGGCAATTCCTTCGTCCCAGCCTTGAATCACTTGCCCCTCTCCAAGAGTAAAGCTAAGCGGATATCCTCGGTCGTATGAAGAATCAAATTTACCATCATTTAGATGGTACCCTGTATAATGCACACTCACTACGTCTCCTTTTTCTGGAGTATCTCCTGTTCCTTCTTCCTCGATATAATAGACCAAACCTGAATTTGTTGTCTTATAGCCTGGGTATTCATCCCCATACAATTCAAGGTATTCCTCCATACTGATATATGGAGAAGGGTCTCCATTATCATCTTTACATCCCACAAGTACCCATGCACTCAATACGAGCAATCTGAATATTCCACCCAACATTTGTAATACCTCTTTCATAATCTTTTAATCTATCCCTATTAAATGAATATCGAATTTTAAGTCTTCCAGAGGTCCTATTGTACCATAGCCATATACACCATAAGCCAACTGATAGGGAATATAAAGTGTCCCTTTTCCTCCTTTTTTGAATAGCGCAATTCCTTCGTCCCAGCCTGGGATCACTTGGCCTTCACCTAAAAGAAAGGAAAAAGCTTCATTTCTATCATAAGACGAATCGAATTTGGCATCATCCTCTAGATGATACCCCGTATAGTGAACGGTAACGGTTTGGCTTTTGGTAGGAAAATCACCAGTTCCAGGATCATTTATAACATAAACAATCCCAGAACTGGTAGTTTTATAATCAGTAATCTTATTTGTCTCCAAATATTTTGCGATCGTTACCCGGGTAGAGTCTAGTGCTACAAGGTCATATTCAGAACCTATTTCTGGTTCATTGTCACACGAAGCAAAAGCCAACCCAATATAGATCAGGCATATAATTACCGATAGTTTCATTCTGTTTTTTACTGAAAATCAACCAATTCTACATCAAACTTGAGAATAGAATTAGCAGGAATGCTACCTGCCGCTCTCTCTCCATAAGCTAATGTACTTGGGATGTAAAGCGTTGCCTTAGCTCCTTTGTTTAACAAAGCGATACCTTCATCCCAACCCATGATTACTCTTCCTTGTCCTAAGACAAATCCAAATGGAGAACCTCTGTCGTACGACGAATCAAACTTAGTGCCATCTAGTAGTGTACCATTATAATGTACAGACACTTGATTACCAGCTTGTGCATTTTCTCCTTCTCCTTCTTCAGTGATCACATATCTCAACCCAGATTCAGTAGTCTGTGCAGTGATTCCATTATCAGCCAAATACTGATCGATGATTTCACCATCCTTTTTAATTACTTCGGCTGCATCTTCAATCATTTTAGCTTGTGCTGCTACTCTTTCTTCTTGGGCTTTAGCCTGAGCTTTTTCGTATTCTTCTTTTTGGAAGGCTTGAAATTCTTCAGTAGTCATCATAGAAACGATCTTAGCATAAAAAGTCACATTGCTAGCCGTATCCAAACTATCTGGCACAGCAGTTTTGAAAGTATTTTCATACAAATCCTTAGCTGACACTTCAAAAGTAGCACTGTCTCCTACTTTCATGATCTCCAATGCTTCATACATGGTACCACTCGTAGCCCACACTTCTTTGATGTATTGGATTGGCACAGGCCCACCAGCTTTAGCAGAACTCCACTGTTCGTTGCCCTTATCGTTTAGGTATTTCATGTTCAGTTGCAGAATGGTACTATCCTTGAGTTCAGGGCCGTCACCTTTTTCTACAATGTTTACTATGATACCCGATTTTGTAGTTCTGTTTTCACTGCATGCAATGCTAAGAACTGAAATAGCCAATACGGCTAATAGCGCGTTATACTTCATAATTTAATTCCTTGGTCTGTTTTAATACTAAATCTCTAAATAGGTTGATGGTGTCTTCCAGACTATCTGTAGTGGCACCGCCAGCAGCGTTTTTGTGTCCGCCGCCATTAAAATACTTTCTTGCTAACTCATTCACAGGAATGTCTCCAAATGAACGAAATGAAATTTTCACTTGATCTTCATACTCAATAAAAATGGCCGATACATGAATATCTTCTACTGCCAAACCATAATTCACCAAACCTTCGGCATCTCCTGTTTGATATTTGAATCTCTCCTTATCGGCTAAGGTGAGGTAAAAATAGGCTACGTGGCTGCCTTCTATGATTTCCAACCGTTCATTCAAAACAAAGCCAAGCAGCCTCATTCTATCCAGCGAGTTGTCATCATATACTTTGTGGCTTACCTTAGCCACATCAGCACCTAACTCCATTAGACTAGCTACTATATTGTGTACATGAGGTGTAGTGCAGGGCAGCTTAAAATTACCTGTATCTGTCATCAGCCCAGCATACAAAGCTTCCGCCATGCCTTTGGTAAGCTTTTCAGCATCTCCCATCATCTCTATCAGGTCATATACTAGTTCGGCAGTAGCTGCGGCTTCCGTACTCCACAACACATACTTAGCAAATGTCTCTGGATTTAAATGGTGATCGATCAATACCTTTTCAGCGTCGGAGTCTGCTACAAGCTTACCTAAGTTTCCAATTCGCTTGAGGCTAGAGAAATCCAGACAAAATATTAGGTCTGCATTTTCCACTAGGTATTCGGCCTTTTCTTCATTTCCCTCAAAAATGAGCACATCATCATTACCTTCCATCCAGTTCAAAAACTTAGGATAGTCCGTAGGGGTAATGACACAAACCTGATGGCCTTGTTTCAATAAATACCCCGCAAGTCCCAGAGAAGACCCTAATGCATCTGCATCAGGCTTGATGTGGGTGGTGATCACAATTCGCTTTGGAAGCTCCAATAACGCTTTAAATGCTGCTAAGTTTTGCATCGATGATGTAAAAAGAAGTTGCAAAAGTGGTGAAATTTATTCGAAATGCAAAAGCGCTGAGAAACTACAGATTATGATTCACAATGAATTCTTTTGATCGTCGAATATTAGCCCTAATTTTGCGGGATTTTCAGAACAAATAAGACTTAGATAATGGCTAATAACAGAACATTTACCATGATCAAACCAGATGCCTTCAAAGACGGTCATACTGGAGCGATTACAAAAATGATAGAAGATGCAGGCTTCTCAATCAAAGCAATGAAGTTGACACAACTGACCTCTGAGACTGCTGGGGAATTTTATGCAGTACACCGCGAGCGGCCTTTCTACAATGATCTATGTGCATACATGTCTTCGGGACCTATCGTAGCCATGATTCTCGAAAAAGACAATGCCGTAGAAGATTTTAGAAAATTGATCGGAGCAACTAACCCTGCAGATGCAGCCGAAGGAACGATTAGAAAAATATTTGCTAGGTCTTTAGAGTCCAACGCCGTACACGGTTCTGACTCAGACGAAAATGCCGCCATCGAAGGCTCATTTTACTTCTCTGATTTAGAAAAAATCAAGTAGTCAATAAAAAACTACTACACCATTGGGGAGGCTGTTTTACCACATCAATCAAGCTGGTGAAACAGCCTCTTTCTATTTTTTGAAAAATTTGCTACGTACCCAGCGTGGCAAAAAGATGGCACCCAAAAGCAGGTAAGGGTAGTAAGACATAAGCCTCCAGAAGATACTAGACACAAAAGTATAACTCCCTAGATACTCGTTGAAAAACTGATTGAAGAAGAACTCTGCTGTGCCCGAGCTCCCTGGTGTAGGAGAAATGAGCATCACGATCCACATGATAATCTGACGGCTAAAAATAACCATATGCTCTGGTACTGTAATCTCCGCATAGGCAGACACCAGACTATTAAGCATGAGGTACCGAGCCGTCCAAATGAATACTGTAGCCAGACAGATTTTCACCCAATAGCTGGCCATTTTCCCTTTGATTTCGCTAGAAGCGATCATGATTTCATCGCCATACTGATTGGCTTTTACCCTCCATTTCCTTAGAAACTTAAGCGCAGTTACTTTCAGCAAAAACCACTTGAATGCTCTAGGTTTCACAAACAGACCATACGACATCACCAAAGTATAAGTAGCGATTAAGCTATAGCTTAAAAAGAAAAAGAACTGGAGACTACCTCCAATCTGCACATCAAAGGTATGGATAGATGGGAAAATCACTCCTTGTGTCAATAGCATCACCACAGGTGCCGCCACTACAAAAAATAAATTATCCAATATAGCTGTCAGCATCACATAGGCCAGTGATTTACCAAAATTAATCCCTTCGTAAGTCAGAATAAAAACAGCTACTGCAGTACCTCCCACCACCGATGGAGTAACTGCTGAGGCAAACTCCCATAGGATAATCACCACGATACTGCTCTTCCATGTCAGCTCCTGATTAGTCAGGGTACGAATGCGGTAAGCATAACCTGCATCTCGCGCCAACAGCACTAAAAAGGCCACAAACACTGACGACCACTTCGCATCGAAGATCAAACTCAGGTTGTCCGCTGTAATATTATCATCGAAATAAAACAACAGGAATACGATTCCCAACCCAAATAAAATGGGCACCCATACATTGTTAGGATTTAGAACTTTGAAGGCACTCTTCTTACTGATATCCATCAATCGGCCGCTACGGTCTCCGTTTTTTCTATCCAAAAATTATTGAACCCCTCGCCTATTGTGATCTGAACCAATTGCATTTGCAGCAATTCTAGAATGGCGAGGAAATTGAAAATCACAGCGATTTTTTCAGGCTTTTGTGCCATCACCTCCGTGAATGCCATCCTTGGGCTGCTTTCCAAAGTGGCTAATATATGCTCCTTCTGACCTGATATGGTATAAGGATACTGAACTACCTTATGCTCCACCTTGTTTTGCTCCGACTCATATCGGTGCAATACCTTTTGGTAAACCTTCAAGATTTTGAACAAGTCTAAGTTCTGAAGTTCGGCTTCCACATTGCTCACCTCCGACAAGGCTCGAATTTCTTTAGCTAGGTTACCTCTTTTTTCTCGATCTAGCCGATTAGACTCTAACGCTACTAGTTCAGCAATCACTGACTTGTATCGCTTGTATTCAAGCAAGTGACGTACTAATTCTTCTCTTGGGTCTATCTCATTACCCTCCTCATCCAGTACTGGACGTGGGAGCAACAGCTTCGCCTTGATCCGCATGAGCGTAGAGGCTACAAGGATAAATTCGCTAGCCACTTCCACATTCATCTTTTCGAGATGCTTGATATAATCGAGAAAGTCGTTGGTGATTTTAGAAATCGGAATGTCATAGATATCCAGTTCGTCTCTTTGTATAAAAAAGAGCAACAGGTCGAATGGACCTTCGAACAACGGTAGCTTGACTTCAAATTTCAACAGCAATACATTTAGTCAGTTTCAAAGGTATCATGATTACTTGATTTGAAAAAACTTGTGCTTACTTTGATTTGGGCTTTTTATAGATTGGTACAGCGCTACAGGCTTCGCCGTACATAAGGCTCGACACCACAGGACTCAACAGCCTTGTAATCTCTACGTAAGCGTACGCTGGCACAGGAAATTTTCCACAACCTTTGATGATTACTTTTTGGTCTTCAAATTCCTGAAGGTCTATTTTGGCCAAAGCCTTCTGAAAAAGGTGATTTTCCAAATGCGACAGATCTCCAAACGCAAAATCCTTGGCATATGGCTCTAGCGCAGAAGCCAAAAGCATGTAGGCCCAAGTAGGCACAATAGCATCTACACTACAGTGTACCGCTACATTTTTATTTTTATACTCTTCCCAGTTGTGATCTTTTACAAAGGCTCTAAAATCTTTTTCTCTGAGTACCAACTCATTGTACAATTGATCTTTGATATCTATCTGCACCCTCGGAGACTGATCGTAATACTTCTCTAAATCGAAGTTGATCAATACACTATTCGCTACCTTATTTATTATTTCTCCTTCCATTATTTGAATGATGATGCGGTTCTAAATTCTTTTAAATAAAACGGCTCAAAACTCACAACGTTTTCAAAAGCCTGCACTTTAAACTTAGCATGTGCTAAAAGTGCCACTTCATCTGCCGAAGGCACAATATCGTCTACAAAAGAAGCATTCGGATGCGTGATTACCTCCTTAGACTTGCCAGAACCATCGCCAAAAAACAGCACACGTTGGCTAGCCAGCACATCTTCATAGGCATACTCTTTTAGTATGACTGGAGCTGTAGGAAGCACGACCTCAAATCTGTCATTGTAAAGCGCCGCATAAACCTCCATCCTACGTGCATCAAGCATTGGGCAGTAGAGCCCCTGATCCGAAGATCGGCGATAAAGCTGGTAAGCCATGGCCTCCAGCGTATTGATGGCTATCAAAGGAATATCTAAGGCCAAACAAAGACCCTTTGCAGCAGATACACCAATACGTAAACCAGTGTAAGAACCAGGCCCTTCGGCCACTGCCACAGCAGACAAATCTGTCATTTGACAACCCGCATTGGTCATCATCTGCTCGATCATGACATGGAGCAGTGTCGAATGAGATTTTTCTATCGAATACAATTGCGACCCAATAAGTTTGCCCTCTTGGAGCAATGCAACTGAGCCACTACTAGATGAGGTATCAATACCGAGTATTAAAGACACTGCAGTAGAATTTATTGATTTAAAATTTTAGAATAAGCTTTGGAATCCGCCAATAGTTGAGCAGCCTGTATGACTGTTGGGTCATGATCCAAGCTGGCCTCCATCATTCCCGTATGAAAATAATATCGGCTAATAATCTCTTCCTCAAGCATGAATTTGATATCATCTTTGAAGGTTTCAAGGTAGTTTTCTTTAAGTGTACCTACCTTTATTTTCAATTTTTCTATGGCTGGTTTCATTCCATCATAGTACTTTTCCTTTTTGGCCATTTTCTCCAAGGCAACTATGGCATCATCCATCTGCGAGGACAGATTGAATTCTTTTCCATCGACCCAAGTCACAAAATCCGAATATTCCTCATCCGACAAATTGAAGGCTCTTGGTGCTGAGATCTCAGGGTGTACAAAGGCATACTCAGTGGCATAGTCAAAAATTAAATTTTGACTCACCATATTATAAAGGAGATTAGAAAATTTCCGTGGTTCTACTGACAAATCAGGTTCTATTCCTCCCCCATCATATACCGTCCTGCCTTTACTCGTCTTAAAAGCCACTTTAAGAGAGTCTGGTATTTCTCCTACACTACCATCTTCGTTACGATGAGAATAATCAATAGCCTGAATACATCTACCACTTGGGATATAATATTTAGCTGTGGTTATTTTCAACTGAGAGTTGTACGGTAATGGCCGTGTAGCCTGTACCAGTCCCTTTCCAAAGGTACGTGTACCGACAAGTATACCTCGATCGTAGTCCTGCACCACTCCTGACACGATCTCCGCAGCCGAAGCTGTAGATCTACTGGTTAGTACTGCTAATGGGATGTCATTATCTGCGGTAGGGTATGGTGTTGAATAAGTTTTATTCCATGACGCCATTTTCCCTTTGGTGCTCACGACTTCCTTGCCTTGCTCCACAAACACATTAGCCACTTTGACTGCTTCGTCTAACAAACCTCCAGGATTGTCTCGTAGGTCCAGAATTATTTTGGTTGCTCCTGCGCTTTTTAAGCTATCTAGTGCATTTTTCACTTCACTACCTGCATCTGTGGTGAAATCACTCAGTTTAATAAAACCAGTAGTCTCATCATACATGCCATAATACATCACATTGTCAATGGTGATTTTAGAGCGAGTCAAGGAGACATCAAACGGTTTTTCGATTCCATAGCGCTTGATCGTTAATTCGATATCAGATCCTGGCTGTCCTTTGAGCAGTTCGCTGATCTCTATGGACGATTTCCCTTCAAGATTCTGATTATCTATTTTTAAGATTTCATCTCCAATCTTCAAACCAGCTGAATGTGCTGGATAGCCCACGTAGGGCATGATCACAGTGTTGGCATTACGTCTCTTTCCTACAATAGCGCCAATGCCTCCATATTCACCAGTGGTAGCGGTACGGTAATCCTCAATATCAGCTTCAGAAATATAAGCTGCATAGGGATCGAGCGACTTGAGCATAGCATCTATTCCATCTCCGATGAGTTCTTCACTAGACAATTCATCCACATAATGTGTATTGAGCTCTCTATAAAGAGTCGCGAAAATGTTGATATTTTTCGATATCTCGAAACTATGATCGCCACTAAGCCAAGTGAATGAAAACAAGCCTACCAACAACACTATTCCAACTACCCCAATTACTACTCTCTTCATATCAAATGAATTTTATCAAACCTGTGTTTACTTGTCCAATTTGGCTTTTAAACGACTGATTGAATCGACAAGTTTAGATGCCACAAAACTATATGGATGGATTTCCTTCGCAGTGTAAATATAGGCAATCACCAGAAATTTACCTTCGGGCAAGACATCACTCAACAGGTATTTGTGCAGCCGATAGGACTCTCGCATTAATCGCTTGATACGATTGCGATCTACAGCTCTTTTAAAGTTTCTCTTGGACACGCTAATCATCAATTGGTGACAGCTCGCCTGCTCGTCCGCTAGAAGAAACCGTACGGAGAAGGGATAAAAATAAAAAGATGCTCCTTTGGCAAAAAGAGCATCAATTATTTTTTTACTACTCAATCTTTCCGATTTCGGAAAGGAGCAATTTCTATATGTTTGATTTTTTCCTTCCATCAAGAAGGAATAAAGCTAACCAAGATTCTTATTTCTTGTGCTTTCTTTCGTCAGAAACCGTCAGTTTTTTTCTGCCTTTGGCTCTTCTTCTTTTTAGTACAGCTCTTCCTGATGCGTCTTCCATTCTGGCTTTAAAACCGTGCTTATTTCTTCTTTTTCGCTGAGAAGGTTGAAATGTTCTTTTCATCTTTTATAGTATTTTTTATCTCTAGATTTCCAAATGCCCCTAACTACTATCCTGACGCAGCTTGAAAAAATGGAGTGCAAAAATAGAGAGCTTTTCGATAATAACAAAGTCTGAATCAGATAGTTTGACCAATATCAGATAATAATACTTCTCTAGGTTGACATATCAGATCCATTTCTTCAATATTTGCGCAAAGTAAACCCAATAACTATGATTACCTGTCGCCTTTCATTTCCGAATCCTCTCACTCACCTGCTACATATTGATTTGAAATTCCAAATCAATACACAAGCTTCCCTCGATTTAATACTGCCTGCTTGGAGGCCTGGCAGATATGAATTGGCCTCTTTTGTGGAAAATATTCAACGTTTTTCGGTCATGGATGAAAACGGCTCTTCACTGAAATGGCATAAAACTCGCCCAAACATATGGAGAGTAGCTACTAATCAAACAAAGGAAATAACGGTAAGCTATCAATACTATGCCAATAAAATGGATGCAGGAAATTCCGTTTTAGATGATCATCAGATCTATATCAACTTCATCAATTGCATATTCTACACACACCTACATCAAACAGAAGAAATCAATTTGGTCATAGACATTCCAGCAAACTACAAAGTAAGCTGTAGCTTGCCGAACCCTACACTTGGAGTATATCAAGCAGCAAACTACCAACAATTGGTGGATGCACCACTACTTGCCAGTCCAGATCTAAAGACCCTCAATTATGAAGCAGGAGGATGCCTATTTACCATTGCTATTCTAGGCGCATGTCCACTCACTGACGATGAAATCATTACTGACTTCAAAAAATTTAGCGAAAGCCAGATCACAGCCATGGGAAGTGCTCCTACCCAGCAATATGATTTCATCATTCAATCCTTAGACTATCCGCATTACCATGGCGTAGAGCACCAAAACGCTACCGTACTCGTACTCGGTCCTAATGACGAATCGCAACACGCTGCCTATTATGAAAAATTGATGGGTGTGGCGTCTCACGAATTATTTCATGCATGGAATGTAACCAGAATTCGCCCTACGGAACTATCCCCATATCAGTTTGATATTGAAACCATGACCGATACAGGGTTTGTAACTGAAGGATTTACCACTTACTATGGTGATCTATTCCTCAAACAATCAGGTGTATTTACACAAGATGAATATTTCAAAGAAATAAACACCCTACTGAAAAGACATTTTGAAAACTATGGCCGATTCGAAAGCACCTTGATTCAATCTAGCCAGAATCTATGGGTAGATGGCTACAAGAATATATTTCCATCAAAAAAAGTATCCATCTATGTCAAGGGGGCCTTGTGCGCGCTAATTTTGGATTTAACGATACGAAAAAACACCAAACATGAGGCGCATTTGATCGAGGTAATCAAAAGGCTATACGCCAATCACACCTACAACAAAGGCGGGTATAGCCAAGCGGACGTTTATCGAATTTTGCAGGAAGTGGGAGGCCAAGATTTGCAGTCGTTGCTCGCTTCCTTATATGAAAGCACAACCTCTCTGGAACCACTCTTACAAAAGGCACTGGATTTCGTAGGATGCACGCTCATCAGCCAACCTCACCCCATAACACTGACTAGCAAATTCGGAATCAGGTGTCAAGGAGCTGCGATCAGCGAAATAGCTCCAGGCAGTAGCGCAGAAGAAAAATTGTCCGTAGGTGATGAAATATTGAGATGGAATGGAGAAGCATTCCACTCAGAAAAGGCCAACGTACTCGTTTCCAACTTTGTACGCATAAAAAGGGGCGCTCGCCTGCTTGATATTAACCTAGAACCAAATGACAAAAGCTATTTCAGCTCCTACGAAATCGCCATAAAGACTCAAGCATCTGACGAACAACTAAAAAATTTATCCCTTTGGCTATCAAATAATCAAAAATAAATTTTGGCTCGCAGCCTAAAGCCGTACATTTGCTCATGCTTTTCTATGTGGTGAAAATAATATCTGCTTCCTGAAATGAAATTGAACGCGTTGCTCGTCAAGTTTTTGGTATGGCGAATAAAGTTTGTCAGCAACAATAATTTCGCCCTAATACTGAGTGGAATTGTTGGGCTCATAGCTGGCTTAGCTGCCGTGACACTCAAAGAGTCTGTTCACCTGATACAAGCAGTGCTAAAAAAATACATCTACACCTCAGGTTTTGACTTTTTATACTTGTTCTATCCTATCGTTGGTATTGTAATCACCATGATATTTGCCAAGTATATCCTCAAAGAAAAACTCGGCCATGGCATTACCCAAATACTCTATGTCATTTCCAAACGATCCAGTATTGTAAAAGGGTCCATGATGTACTCTCGAATGTTCACCAGTGCCATCACTGTTGGGTTCGGTGGATCAGTAGGGCTAGAGGCTCCTATCGTAGTCACAGGATCAGCCATAGGATCTAACCTTGCCCAGCTCACCCATCTAAATTACAAAAAGCGTACGCTTTTAATTGCTTGTGGTGCGTCAGGTGCTATTTCAGCAATCTTTAATTCCCCCATAGCAGGTGTGATCTTTGCCATCGAAGTCATTTTGACCGATGTCACAATTAATAAATTTATCCCAATACTACTATCTTCTGTAACAGGGTCTCTGGTTTCCCTTTCGCTATTGGGCGACGATCTTTTATTTTCTTTTAAACTTAAAGACCCATTCCTCGCAGAGCATGTACACTATTACATCCTATTGGGAGTAACGTGTGGGATTGTGTCCGTACACTTTACGCGCCTCACGTATCTTATCGAAAGCATCATAAAAAAAGTAACAAACGATTGGAGTCGAGCACTGGTAGGAGGAATCGGTGTGGCCTTGATTGTCTTAACTTTCCCTCCAATCTACGGAGAGGGATACGACACAATCAAACAGCTCCTCAATGGTAATGAAGATTATATATTTAACAATAATCTCATTTATCACGGCACTGACAAATCACTCATCATCATCTTGCTGCTATTCGCCATTCTAGTAGTCAAACCTGTCGCTTCTGCACTGACGATTGGTGCTGGAGGTAGTGGAGGAATATTTGCACCATCCCTATTTATGGGTGGTATCGGTGGGTATTTATTTGCCCGTACAATCAACTTCATACTTCCTATCACGATCAGTACAAGTAATTTTACTCTCGTAGGAATGTGCGGCGTAATGAGCGGTGTACTACATGCGCCACTAACAGCTATCTTTTTAATTGCAGAAATAACAGGTGGTTATGAACTGTTTGTACCGCTAATGCTCGTCAGTGCGATCTCATTTATCACGATCAATTATTTTGAAAAGTACTCTCTCTACACCAAGAGCCTCATAGAAAAAGGAGACCTTATCCAATACAACAAAGACCGTCAAGTACTGAGTCTGATGAAAGTAGATAAGATCATAGAGTCTGACCTACTCACTATCAAGTACGATGCTAAGCTAGAAGATATGATCAAGCTTATCAAAAAATCGAAGCGCAACATATTTCCTGTCCTCAACTACGACGGAGGCCTTGAAGGCATCATCACCCTCGACGACATCAGAGAAAAGATGTTTGACGAAGAAGCTCGTAAGAAAATAGTAGTAAAAGAAGTGATGCAACTCCCTCCTGCCGAAGTGCATCCTGACGACTCCATGCAAACCGTCATGAACAAATTTGAAGTAACTCAAGCATGGAACCTCCCCGTGATAGACGAAGGGAAATATATCGGATTTTTATCTAAATCAAGGATCTTCAGCGCCTACAGAAAGCAGCTCATCAATCAGGACAAAGAGTAAATACGTCCTATTTTAATACTTTGCACTATTCACGGATCTAATGCAGCCTCAAGGCCGTCCTGACCAACCTTTTCCACATCACACCTAACAGAACATATACATAACCACCTATTTTCCAATTGATTACACCCAATCAATTAAACATTGTGGATAACTTTTGATTTTGTGGATAACTTTACCAAATTCTTACAATAGTACTATTTTGCGAATTTTATATTTTATAAAATATCAAAGAGTAAGCATCTATTTCTGAGTACATTAGGTTATTTTTATAGTTCACCGATGTTAAATACCTATATGAAACACTTGACTCGTAGACTCCTTTTTTTCTTGCTTTTTACTTTTGTATTTCTGGATTTTTCCAATGCGCAAAGCGTAGAGGTAATCAAATATCCAGATTTGGCAAAACTTATCTCAACACCTTCTGAAAAAAACAAAGTAATTAATTTTTGGGCTACTTGGTGCCGCCCCTGCATCAAAGAACTCCCCCAATTCCTAGATTTATACGAAAAGTACAATTCAGAAAACCTAGAATTGAGTCTGATCAGTTTTGATTTTGTAGAAGATCTAGATAGCAAACTCATTCCATTTCTTACAAAAAGAAACATAAAGGCCAATGTCTATCTACTAGACGAAACTGACTACAACTCTTTTATAGACAAAGTAGATCCCGCTTGGAGTGGTGCGATACCCGCTACTCTAATGATGACTAGCAAAAACACTAAAAGAATATTTATAGAAAAAGAATTCACAGAAAACGAATTAGAAAAAGTCTATCTCAATTTTATTAAATAACTTATAAGATGAAGAAAAATACACTTTTAACTCTCCGACTAATCGCCATAGCCACCGTGCTCCTTGCCACTAGTCTCAATAACCTTCTTGCACAAGCTAATACTGGCTATAAGGTAGGCGACACCGCCACTGACTTCAAACTAAAGAATGTGGACGGGCAAATGATTTCTATGGCTAACTATAAAGACGCCAAAGGCTTTATAGTGATATTCACCTGCAACACCTGCCCATTTTCCAAAATGTACGAAGAACGCATCAATGAACTCAATCAGAAATATGCTTCCAAAGGATATCCTGTATTGGCAATCAACCCTAACGACGTAACGAAACAGCCCGATGACTCTTTTGATGCAATGATTGCAAGAGCGAAAGACAAAAACTTCTCTTTCCCTTATCTATACGACGAAAGCCAAGCCATCGCCACAGCCTACGGAGCTACACGCACACCCCATGTATACATAGTGAGTAAAAAAGCACAGAAACTGATCGTATCCTATATCGGAGCCATCGACAACAACCACAAGGATGCCGATGCTGCCTCACAAAAATATGTGGAAGAGGCAGTGAACAGCCTCCTTGCCGGAAAAGCAGTAAAAACAAACTTCACCAAAGCGATAGGGTGCACCATCAAATGGAAAGAAGCCTAAGCTTCCTTTCTCTTATAATATAATGTTGAGCAATTGATTTTGCTCAACATTTTTTTTGCCTCTGCCAGCAATTCTTCCTCCGTCACAGCATTGATAGCTAGTGTTTCTTTATTCACCAATTCTGTATCCCCAAGAAGTGTATAATAAGCCAAACTCATGGCACGATTGAGTAGCTCTACTTCTGAAAATACATGCGACGATTCTGCCTGCATTTTTACTTTATCAAGCTCTTCTGGCTCTAGGCCTTCTTTGAGCAATCGATCTATTTCTTCGTCGACAATACGGTCTACTTCTTCAAAGGTCACCCCTTCTTTGAGCTTACCAGATATCACCAAAAGACCAGCCTCAACCGAACCCGTAATACTGGCTCCTATAGAGTTGAGTAAATTATACCTCTTGACCAAGGCCGTGTATAACCTAGATGACTTGCCTCTACCCAATATATCACTGAGTAAATCTATTGCATGATACCTCTCGTCTAAACGATCAGGCATGTGATATGCTCGATAAAAAGCATCCATAGGCACATTACCTACCACCGTCTGCTCTCGGCACTCTTCTTGAGCTGGCTCCTGTGGCAAGTCTCTACGATAGTCTGCTCCACTAGCAATCGGGGCAAACCATTTTTCACACAGTTGCCTCACTTGCCCCACCGTCACATCGCCCGCCACTACTAGAATCGCATTATTAGGAATATAAAATTTATTAAAAAAGCTCTTTACATCCTCCATGGTTGCATCCTCGATATGTGAAATCTCTTTACCTATGGTATTCCACCGATATGGATGCACCTTATATGCCATAGGCTTCATATTCAACCAAGCATCGCCATAAGGCTGATCCAAGTAGCGCTGCTTAAACTCCTCGATCACCACTTTTCGCTGTACCTCTAGCGATTGTGGATCGAATGCCAAACTCAACATACGATCAGACTCCAGCCAAAAAGCTGTTTCCAGATTATTAGAAGGTATTGAAATATAATAATTGGTATAATCAGGCGTAGTGAAAGCATTGTTTTCGCCACCCACTTTCTGCAAAGGTTCGTCATAAGAAGGGATATGAATAGAACCACCAAACATCAAATGCTCGAACAAATGAGCAAAGCCCGTCTTGTTTTCATCTTCATCTCTAGACCCTACATCGTACAACACGTTTAGCACGGCCACTTTCGTGGAATGATCTTCATGCACCACTACCTGCAGCCCATTATCAAGTGTAAATTTCTCGTATTTCATAATTTTCCTTCTGGTGGTAAAAATAGGATGCAATCCTTTTAATCTTCACGATATTGATAGATTAGATAAAATTTCTACCAGATACATTCCCCAAGCCTTTCAAACGATTAGATTTGTGATTGACAGAGCCTAAAATCCACCTTACAACCCAATGCTTGTCTGATGAAATTTGACCGAAAGCAACTCACCGACACCCAACTGATTTCCTTTTACAAATCTCTATTACTTCCTCGGCTCATCGAAGAAAAAATGCTCATTCTACTCAGGCAAGGTAAAATCAGCAAGTGGTTTTCTGGCATGGGGCAAGAAGCTATATCTGTAGGCGCTGCCTTGGCAATGGAACCCGACGAGTATATCCTACCCATGCACAGAAATCTGGGAATATTCACGGCACGCAACATTCCACTGCACAGATTATTTGCTCAGTTTCAAGGCAAGGCTAGTGGCTTCACCAAAGGCCGAGACCGATCCTTTCATTTTGGATCGAAAGCTCACCATCTAGTCGGAATGATTTCTCATTTAGGTCCTCAACTCGGCATTGCCGATGGGATTGCATTGGCTCACAAGCTAAGAAAAAACAAGAAATCTACACTGGTATTTACTGGTGACGGAGGAGCTAGCGAAGGCGATTTTCATGAAGCTCTCAATGTGGCTTCTGTATGGCAGTTGCCCGTAATATTCGTGGTAGAAAACAACTGCTGGGGTCTATCCACACCCAGTGCTCAACAATTTAATTTCGATTCTTTCACTCTCAAAGGGCCTGG
Source organism: Reichenbachiella carrageenanivorans (assembly GCF_025639805.1). Taxonomy (NCBI): domain Bacteria; kingdom Pseudomonadati; phylum Bacteroidota; class Cytophagia; order Cytophagales; family Reichenbachiellaceae; genus Reichenbachiella; species Reichenbachiella carrageenanivorans. Next base: position 348,924 of record NZ_CP106735.1, read on the forward strand.
TTATGGCATGAAAACCAAACAAGTAGATGGCAACAATCTACTGGAAGTGTACCACGCCATTTCAGAGATTTCGGAAGCCATCAAAACAAACAACGAACCCTATTTAATCGAATGCATGACCTTCCGGATGAGAGGGCATGAAGAAGCAAGCGGTACTAAATATTACCCCGAAGGGATACAAGACCAATGGGCCAAACTAGACCCCGTGGACAATTTCAAACAATATCTTATAAAAGAGCATATCCTTACGGCAACTTTAAAAAACGAAATTACTAATGCGCTGCAATCAGAGATAGACCTCGGCCTAAAATCAGCCAACGACGAAGGAAGTATTGCTACATCTACCAGCAACGAGATCAACGACCTGTATGCCTCTCACCGGCAAAAGATTACTCTCCCTAAAACGAAAAACAAAACAAACAAACGATTCATCGATGCCATCTCTGATGGTTTGCGCCAAAGCATGCAAAAACACCCAGAAATGATACTCATGGGTCAAGACATTGGCAAATACGGAGGGGTTTTCAAAATTACCGACGGGTTTGTAGATCAGTTTGGCGAGGCACGTGTCCGCAACACTCCACTATGTGAATCTGCCATTTTAGGCAGTGCACTGGGGCTTTCTATCCAAGGCATAAAAAGCATGGTAGAAATGCAGTTTGCAGATTTTGTGACCTGTGGTTTCAATCAAATCGTAAATAATCTCGCCAAAATTCACTGGCGCTGGGGACAAAATGCCGACGTAGTGATTCGCATGCCTACTGGCGCAGGCGTAGCGGCAGGCCCTTTTCATTCACAGTCCAATGAAGCTTGGTTCTTTCACACCCCAGGCTTAAAAATTGTCTACCCTTCTAACCCGTACGATGCCAAAGGCTTATTAAACGCAGCCATAGAAGACCCCAATCCATACCTGTATTTCGAACACAAAGCGCTATACCGTGCAATATCTGAAGAAATACCCGATGACTATTATACCGTAGAAATAGGAAAAGCTCAGCTTACCCAGTCTGGCAACGATTTGTCTATTATCACCTACGGCATGGGGGTGCACTGGGCGAAAGAGATAGTCACCGAGCTTGATATATCTGCTGATGTACTGGATTTGCGCACCTTGCTCCCGTGGGACAAAGAGGCTGTAACTACCACCGTAAAAAAGACCAACAAAGTAATCGTACTACATGAAGACAGCCTAACAGGTGGGATTGGAGCTGAGCTAGCGGCATGGATCAGCGAGCATCTATTTCAAGACTTAGATGCACCAGTCATGCGTGAAGGCAGTTTGGATACTCCCGTACCATTTGCACCAAGTTTAGAACAAAATTTTCTACCCAAAGACCGATTTAAAGCTAAGATTCAATCCTTATTTCACTATTAAAATTAATCTTCTTGATTCTTTTGAACTTTAAGAAAGTTGAGGTGAATTTCTGTCAACAAAACCCGTACTTTGTAACCACTTATATTGAGTTCAATATATTTATTAACTTCCCGTTTATATTGCGTAGAGAGGATATATGTTAAACAAGCGGCTGTGTGTTTTTTTAGTGTTATTGGGTGTGATTTTAGCCTCCAGCCAGATGTCCTATGCGCAATTGCTGACCGACAGAAACAAGCTCAAAACCGCGAAGCGAGAGTCTGGATTTCTACAATTCAAGAAAAAATCGAAGGTTAAAAAACCAAGTGGCAAGCACAAAACCATAGCCGCAAGAAAAACTAGATCCACTACCCCAGCCACCAAGGCAGGTGGCAAGCAAAAGGTGAATCCTAAGTTTTCCGTAACCACCGCTGGCCAAGCCAGAAACAGAAAAATTAGCCCCAGATATTCTCAAAACAACGCTGGACAAGTAAAGGGCAAAAAGGTTAGCCCTCGATTTTCCCAAAACAATGCTGGGCAAGTCAAAGGGAAGAAAGTAAATCCTAGATATACACAGAGCAACGCAGGACAAAGCGATAATAAAAAAATAGTTCCGCGGTTTTCAATAATAAATGCTGGACAGGTAGATGGAAAGAAAATTGCCCCGAGATTTAGCCCACCAAGCACGAGCCATCTGAAAGGTAAAAAAATAAGCCCTCGATATACACAATCTCATGCAGGACAAAGTGGAGTAAAAAAAATAAGCCCAAGGTTTTCTGTTATGACAGCTGGACAAGTGAAAAGCAAAAAAATAAATCCAAGATTTACACAAACCAATGCTGGACAAGTCAAAGGAAAAGCCATAAACCCAAGGTATTCTGAATGGAAGCAAGCTGGCAAAGTAGTGATCGTCAAGCCAAGGTTTACCACACCACCTACCTACTCCCGTACTAAACCTGCTGGCAATAGAGAAAAAGGATTTCTACCAGGGTTTAACCTCTACAGAAAGCCAGCCAAGCACAAACCTGGGCCAGGATCTCAGTATGCAGGGGCAACTAAAGAAAAGGTGCAAAAGCCAAATCATGCTGGCGAGCACAACAAAAACATCAAGAGCTATAAGAAATACAAGAACAAGTCCATGATGTTTTCTCCCAATTCGCAAGTATCCAATTTCGAATTGAAAACTAAAAAAATGCGAAAGAAGAGAGATATGCACCCAAGTGCCAACTATCTATCTGCCAAATACTACAAGAGCCGTACGGTACGAAATACCAAAAGAAAATTTAATGTGATGTGGGTGCGCATGTACGGGAACAAAACCCAACCTGATGCTGTTAAGAAAAAAACTAAGAAAGCGAAGTTCGACAAGGACGAAATTGAAATTTGGAATAACTAATTATGAACTGGAATCATTTAACAGCGAAAGATCAAATTGATCAAATCAAATTATCATCGGCAGACAAACCTGTGATGTTATTTAAACACAGCACCAGATGCAGCGTCAGTGGTATGGCCGAAAACAGACTAGAGCGTGCATGGAACGCAAAAGAAATGGCTTCCATGGATATCTACCATTTAGATTTGATAAAGCATAGAGACATCTCCGACTACATTGCGGTCACTTTCGACGTCCCCCATGAATCCCCTCAGGTATTGATCATCTCAGATGGTAAATGCATCTATCACAACTCGCACATGGGCATTGCCTATCACGAAATAAAGAGAGTATTTGAGAGCCTGACTACTGTATAAGTCAGGCCTCTTCGCTTTCTAGCGAATCGATCATTTGAGCCAGTTTTTTAGCTTTTTTTCCATACATCAGATGGATGAAATAAAATGAAAAAGGCACCGCCAAACCCAATCCTGCACCAAGAGATAAAAGCAGACGGCTAGAGCCCAGTTCTACATTATAAAATCCATTCGCATGGATAGATATAACTAGTAAGCAGGCCAAAACAGAGATCCCAAATACAGCTATTTTTAAATGCCTAATAAACTGCCTGATCTGTGCCTGTACGTTGTATAGGTAAGCCAACACCGTACTGTCTATTTGTTCACTTTTCAGATTATCAATCAATTTTTTATAATACAGATAGAACACCACATCGAGAACCAAAACGCTACCACCACCTAACCACTCTCTAGCCACCAACAACCGCACACCGACTATCGTCAGCACAATCAGATTGATCCAAATCTCCCAGGTAAGCGCACGAACAAATCTCCGTACAAGACTGTGCGATCCCCTACTGATCATGCCCTCTATCTTAGACAAAGAGAAGGCACTTTCATCTACCACACCACTCCCCTTCCAAATGTCTTTAATATCCAAATCTTTCATCGATGATCTTTTTTAGCTGTGTCTTTACTCTATTCACCTTAGCTCCTACATTGGTCACGGTGATACCCAATATCTCCGCCATTTCTTTATAGCTTTTCTCTTCCAAATAGAGAAGAATAATCGCTCGATCTGACTCCCTCAACAACTTAATTGCCTTGTATAGTTCCTGAATACGCTCCTCTTGTAGGGCACTATCCTCATCGACTACATCGGGAATCTCCCTATTCTCTGTAGGTATCGTCCTTTTTTTGCTACGCAATTGAGACAAGCACACATTGAGACATACTCTATAGGTCCATGTGGACAGCTTAGAGGCTCCTCTAAAAGAGTCAAACGACCGCCAAAGCTGTACGATACACTCTTGATAATAGTCGTTGAAATCATCCGTACTATCTGTATATATTCGGCAGACCTTCGCAATGATGCGATGATTATTATCTAAAAATCCTTGAAAGTCTGACTTCATATGCGACTGATTTCTAGCGGGTAGGTTGGCAAGACACTGAATTTATTACAATTCTATTTTATTGGCATTCGCTCAAACGGCTTATTTCTATCGAACAAATAACGGTAGGTGTGATGTGTCTTTCCAATCTCTCCTCCCACTTGCTTCACTACCAAGATCATTTTTCGATTGAAATCCCCAATCCAGTTCATCTCTAATATTGGGTACCTTCTATAGTCTTTTTGCACCATCTGAGCAGTAGCCATTACCAAAGCACCATCTAGTCCCTTGCCCTGATGCGCTGGCGCCACTCCAAATACCAATCCAAGCATTTTCTTGTTGGTCTTGCGCCACTTGTGCCAGACAAATTTTAGCTTGCCGATCATATCCAGTTTGCCATTCACATGTTTAAAGATCTGGTTAACCTCTGGTAGGTTAAGGTAAAAGGCCACTGGATTTCCCTTGAAATAAGCAAACCAAATGATCTTCTCGTCGATGATCGGCTTCATTTGCTTCATGATCGCCCGCGATTGTTCCTTAGACATTTCGGCCACACCGTCGTGATTGGCCCAAGCCACGTTATAGACTTGTCGAAAATCTTCGGTGTACTTTTCTAACCTGTTAAGCTTTAAATGCTCAAAGCTATAATTTGGATCTTGATTCAAAATTTCTGCCTTCTGCATGATCCTAGGATGAAAAGGATCGAAAGTGTTTCGTATGAATGTGAATTGCTTGAAATAAACCTGAAAGCCATAGTTTTCAAACAACGCTTGATAGTACGGAAATTGATAATTACATTGATAATTTGGCTCGATATCAAAACCATCTACTAGCAAGCCCCACCATTTGTCCCTGTCGCCAAAATTGATTGGTCCATCCATGGCCTCCATTCCCTCGGCTTCCAGCCACTTTTTAGCGGCATCAAAAAGCATATTAGCTGCTTCTTGATTGTCTATACACTCAAAAAAACCCGTTCCACCAGTGGGTTGATCATTGTCTTTGTTTTTTGTTTTGTCATTGACAAACGCCGCAATGCGCCCAATAGTCTTTCCGTCCTGCTTCAACAACCAACGTGTGCATTTACCAAAGCTAAATGTCTTGTTTTGTTTTGGGTCAAACACAGCATACACGTCTTTATCCAAGGGACGAATCCAGTTTTTCTCTCCACGATACAAGTCGACCACCATCTCCACAAAGTCCTGCTGGTCACGTTTGGTTTTTACCTCTATCAATTTCATGCCCTAAACTTAGTCAGACCTTTGCCTTTTTGGCAATATTTAGCTGGTGTAGAAAAAAAATAATGAATACTTTGAAAAAAATCTCACCTTTTTATACCAAGCCTTTGGAAAAGATAAAAAGCAGTTTACTTTTGCAGACCATTACAAAATGGTCCGTTCGTCTAGGGGTTAGGACGCCAGGTTTTCATCCTGGTAACAGGGGTTCGATTCCCCTACGGACTACGAAAGATTTCGGCGTTAGTCATTCTTTTTTAAAACAAGTAATGGTCCGTTCGTCTAGGGGTTAGGACGCCAGGTTTTCATCCTGGTAACAGGGGTTCGATTCCCCTACGGACTACATATAGCAAATACCAAAAGGGATAAATAGGTGAATAATAGCCGTTTATCCCTTTTTTATTTAATTTCCCGCTCCTATTGGTTCACAGTAATTCATACTATTTGTTTTACACTTTGTTGTACCAATCGTGTTTTACCCTCTGTTTTACCTAAACAAAATATAGCGTGGGAGTCACTTTTCAGCCCGTATTTAACCGTAAAAAGACAAAGAACAAATCAGGACTTTATTCGATTCATGTCAGAGTAACTATTGATAGGAAAACAGAATACATTAACCCTGACCTTCCGAAAATTTCATCTCAGTACTGGTCCGGCCGTCAAAACAAATGGGTCAAGGAATCGCATCCCAATTCATATGAGATAAATAGTCTTCTTCAACGCAAATTAGGAGAACTCGACGACTACATTCTTCAAACAAAGCTAAAAAGGCGTAGCATTTCGTTTGACACAATTAAAAGTCATTTTTTTAGACAGGGCGACAGCACTCTCTTTAATGACTTTATTAAAGAATACCTTAAAAACATGAAAGGATTATCTTTAAACACTATCAAGGTCTATCAAACATTCGAAAAACATCTGAACAATTATAACTCAAGAATAAAATTTTCAGAACTAAATGAAGAAGTCCTCTTCGGGTTCAAAAATTACCTTCAACATGAATTGAATCATAATGGAGGTACCACAAAAAAATATTTCGATAAGTTTAAGGTGATATGTAAAGAAGCTGTCCGTAGAGGGTATGTTGATGTAAACCATAATCCTTTCTTCTTTACGGACTTAAAATTTAAGATAGAAAAGCCAAAAAGAACCTACTTAGAAGTGGACGAGATCAAAGCATTGATTGATTTAAAATTCACATCTCCAAAACTTGAAATGCACAGAGATCATTTTTTATTCATGATATTTTCAGGGCTCTATTACAAAGACTTAAAAAATTTGAAAAAGTCAGATCTTAGAAGAAAAAGCAAAAAAGCCTATATTTCTGGAAACAGAATTAAAAATGACAACTCCTTCCTTATTCCAATATACAAATTCAAGATGGCCTTAGAGTTAATCGAAAAATACGAAGATCCGAGTAGCCACTTGGTCTTTCCTAATACAATTAGCGATCAGAAATTCAATGAGCACTTAAAAGACTTTGCCTCCCAGGCAGAAATAAAAAAGGTTATTACGAATAAAGTCGCAAGGCATACAAATGTACAGTTATGGATTGGTGCAGGTGTTGAGCGACAATTTGTTTCCAAAATGGTTGGACACTCGGAAGAAGCGACCACACAACATTACTATGATATGTCAATACATAACATTGATTCAAAAATTTCTAATATTGACTTCAAAAGCGCTGGACTATGAAAAAAGAAGGCAAAATTTCGGTAGTTCATCACCTAATAAAAAGTGTTAGCAAGAAAAACTCTTCACCTCAATTCACTATTAACATGAGAGTGATGGCAAATCAGAGAACCGCAAATTTTAAAAGTAAAATATATGAAACGCTGGGGCCAATTACAGTTACTGAATCATCATTACTGGAAAAAATAAAAAAGCAAAAGGAATTAACCTTAATCGAAAAGAAAATTGAAGAATACCTAAACTTTGAGAAAGAGTATATAACATCGATCCTTTATAGCATTGACGTTTTGAACAATCCATACTTCGAGATTAAAAAAGTTCGAAATATAAAACCGTATGATGCCACTCATTCATATTTCCATTTGGCGCATACGATTTGCGACAACATTTTATTTAATTTATTTAAGGAGAAAAGCTTAATTGAATTAACAAATTTGTTTTCGTGGCATAATGGTAGAGACCTAAATAATACAATTCACTATCTAACAATTATGGTTAACCATCTCGATAGTGCCATCATTAGTGGAATCTATAAAGACTATAAAAAAATCGAATTTGAACTGTTGAAAGAACTTTCTGAACATAACATGCAAGCCAACTATATGAATGACTTGCCAAATTGGATTTCCCCTGAGGGTTATCAATACTCGCTGAGTCTGATAGGATTGCTAAATTCAAAATATTCAAATTACCTCTTATCCTTTATTAAGGATTGTGAAATTCCTAACATCAGCACCCTGCTGAAGACTCTTATTGCCCGAGATATCAATAAATATCTTCGAAAAACTTGTTCAGAAAAACTAATCTCCGACCCATCATTGTTCAATGAAATTTCAAAACGGACATATTTCCAATTACTCGAACTTGACGAACAAATTGATTCTTATCCATATGTAAATGATTAGAACAAATAAAATCTATTAAATTTAATATTTTAATAGATTTTTATATATTTGTCTATGAATAAACAGGAATACCTCACACAGTATTCGAATAACTAAAACTTATGGATGGTAATAATCAGGTGAGTCAATTCGTAATGGTGCCAAAGTCAGTCTTTGAGTATTTGCAAAAATCAGTGGAGACGATTCTAGAAAGAGTGGAAAACTCTAATCGAGGTTCATCTGGTCAAGATGAATACATTACCGCTCAGGAGTTTATGGATCGAGCTAAAATTTGCAGAGCCACTTTTGATGAAAAAAGGGCCAATAACGAAATCAAGGTAATTAAAAGAGGAAGAAAACTTTACCTTACTTCTGATAGCGTCAGAAAATATATAGAAGGAAAATAAAAAATGCAGCTCCGGCAAGAGCTGCATTTTTAAGAAAACACTATGGCTTCCTTATCTTCAAGTCAAAGATAGCCATAGTTATATGTTTAACCAAAATACAAGATAACTATGATCGACACAAACACCTCTTAGGCCTTTCGCCTGACTCCTACACTCAATTACAATAATTCCGGACATAGAATTAATTCAATTTCTTTAATCAATAACGTCATGTTCAATAAAATGACATAGGATTTCTATGCCCAATTTTCACTGCGAAAACATAAACGTTTTCCGTTTATATGAAGCTTGCTTCAAATGCGTTTTCGACAGTTTTTCTTTTAAAACGTTAAGCTTTACGACCAAATGAATACTACATATACAAGTCTTCCATGGGATCCAGAAGGAAGTACCTATCAACAAGAAATAAGCCTTGAAAATGGAAAATCCTATCCAGGATATAGCAGAAGACTGGGCAAGGAAGAGCCGAGAGACAAACGAGTGCTACTCCAGAACATGATACTTAGAATGTATGATGTTGGATATCTCAACGAGCAGAACCCAAATCGTACTAATGCCATCCAAATCGTCTACTCCTGGAAAAACAAGCTTGGAAAATTCGTTCATGCGTTCACTTTATATCAAGACTGCTATGAGTGGAATCCCGACCATTATAGAGATTACCTAGATGCATTTCTGTCTGAATTCTATAGGCTCAAGAGAATCGGAGAAAACCCTTATGAGAAGTTGTATGAAAACAAAAAGACTAGAATGGCCGACCCATTAAGCCTTTCACCTCCTAGGTTTTTCAATAAGCCCAATCTCAGGAACTATTGCGTTAGGCTCATCAAAAGTAATATCCGAGAATTTGGAGAAGTACTTGACTTCTATAGAAAATATAGCCAGACACATTTTGATGGTTTTGGAGATGAAGATCAATCCTTTTTTGATAACATAAAATTCGGCTAAAACAAATGTTGTCAACTGCTATCAATGAAAACATAGGTAGCAGGTGATAACATTAATACAATATGATAACCGAGTTATCAGAGCTAACATAAGTATCACAGAAAACATTCTAAACATATGTCAACAATAATATCAATCGCCAACGAAAAAGGCGGCGTTGCTAAAACCACAAGTACAGGCTCAATTGGAAGTATCCTATCAAGGCTTAATTATAAAGTTTTACTCATTGATTTGGACCCCCAAGCCGACCTAACCATTTCACTTGATGTGCAAGCAGAAGATCGAAACATATTTGATTGTCTATTTCATCATAAGATGATAATTGCCAATAAGGTCAATGAAAATCTAATTTTAGTAGGTGGAGATCCGCGATTAACACCCATTGATTTTATGGATTCGGTCAAAAAGGACAAAGAGTTTCAATTTGAAAACCCACGTTTAATCCTGAAATCACTACTCAATCAGGTGTCAGATAAGGCAGACTTTATTCTGATGGATTGTCCTCCGAATAGGGAGATAATCACTCAGAATGCGCTTGCAGCGAGCGATTACGTATTAATTCCCTCTGAGGCTCATAACTTCTCTGTGAATGGCATCAATAATATCATTGAATACTTAGATGCCTTTGTTTCTGCAAAACTAAATCCTGATCTAAAGCTATTGGGGCTTTTCGTAACCAGATACCGTCAGAATACAGCTATACACTCAGACATGGTTGAATGGTTCGAAAACAACTACCCTGATGAACTGTTTAAAACCAAAATCAACGAGAATATAACCATTCAGGAAGCCACCCAGATGGGTCGAGAGCTATCAATACATGACGATATCAAAAGATCGTCTCAATTGGTAAAGAAAAGCTCTCCATTCAAAGGCTTAGCTGACTATCGAGAATTAGTAGATGAAATTTTAAACCGCATAGATCATGAGTCGCGAAAAGTTTAAGGCGCAAGCAAAAAGACCACGAGGAAATTCTGACATCGACCTGTTCTCAACTGCACCAAAGAAGCCAATCGAGAACAGATTTGATTCGGAAGAAGGTAAGCCTACTCCAGTTTCAGAGACTAGAAAAAATTTCCTAATTAGAAATCTTAATACTGAAACTATAGAGTTAATCAAGAATTTGACCTGAACTGAAAACTGTAACAATGAAGAGTCCAGCTATGGTCAAATTATTGAAAAGGCTATTGAGGTTTTGGTTCAGCAATATGAAACTGAAATCATGGAACGGCCCGAATTTATAAAAAAACAAGAACAGGCAAAGGGCCGAAAAAGCTGAACAAAAACACAATACCCAGCTCCTCCAGAGAAAGGTCCCTCGACCGATCTCTGAAAGAGAGCGAGCAATGTAAATGTAATACGAAACTCTCGTTTCCTATTAAAATTTACAGCTCGCTTTTTCTACACTCTGTTTGAAAAAGAAATATGCCAAGACCACGAATTGACAAAGACAACCTAAGATCTAAAGTTCTCACTTTTAGATGCACATTGGTTGATGCCAAAGACATCAAGTTGTATTGTAAATCCCATAAGATAGGTCTGCTAGACCTAGTCTTTCTTGGCATGAAAAGGGCTAAACCAAAGCAGGTTTCCTACCCCATTTTAAAGGGCATTAAGACGGAATTGTATCGCATCGGAAACAACCTGAATCAATTGAGCAAAGCTCTAAATTCAGGAAACAAAACTGCTCGAATCTTGGCTTCTGCCAGAATAAAAGAACTACAAGAATTGCGTGATCAATTGAACCAGATAAATGAACAAATCAAATGATAGCAAAAGTGAAAGTAGGGACAAATTTTACGAAACTCATGAGGTATCTGGTTCACAACAGGGATCATAAGAATATTGGTGACAACATGGGTGATCTACTTGTTGACCAACAATTAGACGCCTTAAAATGCGTAGCAGACCAAAACAGAAGACTAAAGAACAGAGTGTTTCATGGGAGTTTGAGTCTGCCTCCTGGAGAGAGTCTTACCGAAATACAATGGAAAGATTGCGCCCATCAATTTATGACTGATATGGGTTTTTCAAATGCGCCTTATGCTATCATTCGCCATTTTGACAAGGAGTACGAACATATACATCTCTGTGGCTCAAGAGTCGACTATGACGGTAAGACCATTTCGGATTCTCGTTCCTATGCCAGGGCAATGGAATCTGTTAGAAAATTAGAAAAGCTATACGGGCTTCAGGAGGTATTGGAACATGAGACCAAATCTAAGTCGAATAAGAAATCTACCAAAGAAATCCATGCAGAGCGCAGAGGCTATAAGTTGATCAAGACAAAAATAAAGGAGGCCATAGATGCCGCCATTTCAAAGTCAAGAGGTGTAAATAGAAAAGAATTCAATCTGAACTTCGCCAAGACTTTTAGGCAAACAGGCATTGAAATTCAAGTCCACAAACATAAGAATGGAGAGGTATACGGCATGTCATTTGAATCAAACGGAATACCGTTCAAATCCTCGAAGCTCGGTAAAAACTACCAATACACCCAACTCAACAAACGGCTTGATTTGGCTTTTCAAATGCAGCTCCGACATGCAATAAATGAAAAGCAAAAAAACTCCATCAATGAAATTGATCATGCTAAAGGAGTCAATCAGACTAGTCAATCAAAAGAAATCGGAAAAACCAATTCGCCTGACACAAATAAAAACCGTGGAATCAGTATGTAAAACATTCAATCCCAATCGGGCGATTGGGGAAAAAATACTACATTATAATAATTATGAAAATCCAATACGCCTCAGACCTACATTTAGAATTTGATGACAACTATCAATTTCTACTAGAGAATAAACTAAAGCCAGTTGCCCCTTATCTGATCCTTGCTGGTGATATTGATATCATTTCGAACGGGACAGTAACACGACTGGACTTCTTTAAGTATCTATCTGAGAACTGGAAGGAAGTTTATATCATCCCTGGTAATCACGAATTCTATAAAAAAGGGAATGTTGCAGCTTCTTTCAGTCTGGAACTTACAATTCATCCGAATGTCAGGTATCTCAATCACCAAGTCATAACTATAGAGGGTGTAGATCTTATATTCTCAACACTTTGGTCGCGAACCAATACTTCATTGATCAAAAGCATGATTAGCGATTTTAACCAATGTAAATATGATGATGGACCGTTTAAATATAAGCAGCATGATGAACTGCACGCAAGGGCTGTTAGGTGGCTCAATCACCAGCTGTCTCTGGACAAAGAACGACCTCGAATAGTGGTGTCACATTTTGTTCCTTGTCAGCAAGCTAATGGCTATCCGCAAAACGATGGCGATTACAAACAATCTATCATGAATAGATATTTTGTAGCTGATTTAGAAAACCGAATCAGAGATTGGGATATCGACTATTGGATATACGGCCACAATCATTGGGATAAGGATATTGATGCACTTGGAGTGAAGTTCAGGTCAAATCAACTGGGTTATGTTTTCACAGCAGAGCACAATGGTTTTGATATTGAAAAAGTAATTGAAATATGAAATTCCAATACGCCTCAGACCTTCATCAGGAGTTCCTGAGAACAGAGCTTATTTGCAAATGAAGCCACTGGTTCCAGTGGCTTCATTTGCAAGAGAAAGAATTGGATGCCTTCTTGGATTATTTGTCAGACCAATGGGAACAGGTCTTCATAGTGCCCGGCAATCACGAGTCCTATCTTTTTGGTAATATGGCCGAGATATTTGAGATGGAGATAAAGGTAAGGCCTAATGTTACTTACCTCAATCATAAGAAAATTGTAATTGATGGAGTTGAAATTCTGTTTTCAACGCTATGGAGTCATTGCAATGAGGAAAAGATTGAAAAAGTAATTCGTGATTTTCTTAATTGTTCATATGATTACGGAGATTATAAATACACTCATCACAACAAGTTGCATGATCGAGCTGTTGCTTGGCTAAACCGTGAATTATCTACTCCAAGTCAATGCCCAAGAATTGTGGTTTCCCACTTCGTACCGAGTAGGCAGGTAGATAAATCATTGAAACCATTCAATGATCATACGTCTATGATGCGAGATTATTATGTGGCTGATTTGGATCAATTTCTTCCAACTTGGAATGTGGATTATTGGATCTATGGTCACAATCATTGTAACCACAATATTGAAATTGAAGGAGTCAAATTTGTATCAAATATGCTAGCTTACGTGAAGCACGGAGAGCATGAGCGGTTTAATCATTCAGCTAATCTGGATTTGTCTTAAATGTTGAGATTGATAATAGATCAACCTCAAGAATAGAAATCTCAGCCTCTACATCAGGATCTTTCAAGAGATAACATGTAAAGGTGCCAAGGATTCCACAAATGTACTTGATCACCCATAAGCCTTGCCTTCTCATCTTTGGATCATGTGGCCTGATAATATTGCCTGGTCGGACTGAATGCATGTAACTTGTGGTTTTTCTAAATGTAACTAATCAGCTTTAATAGTCATATAATAAATGAGTGTGATTAGTTGAAATCTCCATGAAATGCTAAAGGAGTATTCCACTGAACAAATCGAAAAATTCAATCGCATCAAAAAGCAGCTTGACGACTACAACAAAGTGCTCTCAGAAAAACGAGAAGCTTTGATTCCTAATATTTCAGAAGAAGATCGGATGGCATGTGGTGTTTACTTTGGCGAAAAATTGGCCGAAACAACAAAAGAGCTAAATATACTAGTGAGAGGTAAATAGACAAATTTATGCCCGAGACCCAAACCTCGGGCAAATCCTAGTTCCGCAGCACTGGGCGGTAATGATTGCTCATTGCAGTAAATCTAGCTATATTTAAACTAACCCTAAGTCATTACTTAACAAACATAATTGTGGTCTAAATGAATAGATCAACCACGAAATACAAAAGCCGTATACCCACTGCCAAAATCATCAACTCTATTACCTGGAAACTGGCCATTCTGACTGTTGCTGAAATTTTTCTAAATATTCTCGTATTTCTGTGGGTCAACTAACCTATAAACAATTGGTAAATTGATCATGCAAGGTCTAATGTTATCAATCAGTTAATAATACCTCTGGCGAGCGTTTAGCTTAGTGCGAAGCAAGCCAAGCTCTGCTAGTCATACGACCACTAAAACCCAAAATAAACAGAGCATCCGCTCGATCATAAATAAACCAAGTCAATATCACACTTATGGGAATATCTTAGGTTGATTGCATGTATCATGAGAAACAATATTACACTAATTGACGCTTAACTTCGGTACATTTTGGATATCCTCAATCTCAAATCTGAACTGTTGATTGCCACTCCCCATACCAAACTCTGAAAGATTGAACGATACCCAATCGGATTGAAGCAATTTTTCATTGTTGAATACAAACATAACTGTGGCAGAATTGCTCATTCCGTACATTCGAGGGTAGATAAAATCTGCTACTGGGATCGTGTCTGATGCTGAAGTTGTCAAGTTGGTGAATTGATCCATCCTAAAAGCCAATGTTTGTAGGTTTTCACTAAACCGCTCATAAGAGCCCGACTGGTATAATGCGTTTTTTTCGTTGCTCGACAAATCCAATATAAAATAGGCATATGAGTCATACTTTTCATAGTACTTCGAATAGGCTATCGAATCATTTTTCCCATCGAGTTCTTGTGCCACCAGCATTCCCGTGGGCTTATAATAGACCTGTAAGTCTAACCCATTCACTTCCTTTTTTTTTATCAACCCATTGTCTGGGTTCAAAATGAACTGCCCCATTTCCTTTTCCGATAAATGAGTCGGGGCATTGCAAGCCATTAATAGCGTTAGCCCAATTAAATATCTTCTCATTACATTTTTTGATATTGCTCATTGAGCAAGTTCAGCACCTCATCAGTAATGTTGATTGCTTGGTCTGCATAAATAATATTCCCCGCTGAGGTTGCTCCAAAAATGACTTGATAATTGTGTTCCTTGCCATAGTTAATCATAAAGGCATTGATTGTTGTTAGCACTTTTTCCGTCATCTGCTGGTCTTCCTGCGCCGATTTATCACGCATGGCTGCTTGATAATCTTGGAGCTGTCTTTGCTTCGTCCTGATCAGCTCTTTGTTGAGTTCCTTTTCCTTTGCAGTCATGCTCTGACTTTCTTTCTCATAATCCATGATAGCAGTCTGCACTTCTTTCATCAAAGTATCAACATTGGCCTGCCAAACAGTAGCCTTTTGCTGATATGCAGACCTAGCATCCTGCATTCCTTTGTACCCATTCAAGAGCTGATTAGAATCTATATAGACGACCTTCTGGCTTGTACTGAAGTGTAGATATAGGACGATGAAAAACAGCACAGTCAGTCCGCCCAGCCATGCGACAACGATTTTATTATTAGACATTAAATTGGTTGTTTAGATAAGGTGCAATTATAACCAATCAGACAGAAAATTGCTTAACTTTTCTCTCTAAGCATCCATGCATTTTTACTTATATTTGACGGATTAAAATCTACTTAACTTGGTTCGGATGCGTTTAATCCTTGCGTTCATCTTCTATATATCATCTTGTGCTTTGTGGGGTCAGACACCCGTGCTAAGACCAAGGCCAATCACCATAGATTTGGCCAACCCTGATGCTGGGTTGGACAACTTGTCGAAAGAAGAAAAGAAAAAATGGAAGGAGATTCAAAAAGAAAAAAAGAAAGAACTCAAACTCCAAAGCAAGTATTACGACTACAAATTAGACAGTGCTCAATTAGCCCAGTATCAAAAACACCAACAACTGAAACAGCCGAGCAAAGAGGAGCTGACAAACTTAGCCAAAAGCCAAATCGTATCCCCCCAACTGCCGATAGATCTGCCCGATTCTGTTGATATCAGTCAGCTCAACGATTCGTCCTACTTCGAAAACCTCAGCCCAGAGGTGAAAAAAAAGATACTGGATGAGCTCGCACTTTACACCTCATCTTATACGCAACTTTCGCCAGATTCACTTCTTCAGCTCAAGCAGCTACTGTTTGACTCTTTGGGAAATTCTAATGACTCTGCTGCTAGCTATGCCCAAGAGCAAAAAAAACAAATGATCCAAATGGCATCAAGCAGTACATTGGAAACACAGGCACAAAACCAAATGTCTAACTACGGCCCCACTGCTGAACTAGCTACCTATCAGCACGAAGAGGACATGATGTTTGATTCCTATGAGGAGATGATCGCCTCTGACAAATATCAGAACCTTATGGCCAGCATGCCTGGCAAAAAAAAGGAGATCGAGAGCACCCTAAAAGATCCAAACCTTAACCCAGAAGACTTACCAATAGCAGGAAGTGTTTTTTCGGGTCACGAAAAACAGCTGGCTAATGCCATGAGCACCCAAGAAGTCATTAGAAAAAAACCTAGCTTCAAAGAACTCCTGCAGACTTTCTTTGATCAGGACATGGCAGGTGTGCAACAGGAATCAATGATACAACGATTCTCTTTGACAGGTCAAATTCAATTGAGCAACTACGATCCCTTATTCATAGACTACTCACCAAGTATCGCCTATGCTGTCACAGGCAAAATACGAATTGGAACTGGCGTGACAGGTCGCATCAAAATAGGTGAGGGAAAAGACGAGGAAAAAAAGCTCTTTGGATACCGCGGTTTTATGGAGTACGACATCTTTAAAAACATCTATCTGCACGGCGAGTACGAACGCACAGGCATGATGGTCATCGACCCTATCTCTGATGTAGAATCACGAAACTGGACCGATCGATGGATGCTGGGCTTGGGTACTGATATAAAAATGCCAGGCATACTCAAGGGTACCTTGCTGATCTTGTACAACTTCGATGACGACCTAGCCAATTCGCCTAACCCTAGGAGGTTTCAGGTGAGATATGGTGTAAAACTTAATTAAGCACTGATACAAAATGTCTTGTCCTACAATAGCTGCACTGCCTTCATCCCCCCTGATCGTAGCGTCCGCTAAGACGTCATCTAGCGCGATTTTGCAAAGCGTGACCAATCTAAGTGAGCATTTGTAATGCGATCACGCTCGATTGCGATTGTACCTTTATGGCATTTAGAATGCCCATAAGCTAAAGTAAATCAATATTAAATAAGACACTACCCCAAATCATTTACGACTTAGAAGGATCAAGCCCTTGGACTTCTTCAACGCAAGACAATTGCTGCCTAGTGCCTTACTCATAAGGTTTGTAGAACGTATAGCACAAGCTACAAGCTTGCGCCAGCGGGGGGTAACTCAGATCAGACGGACATGAACACAAGATAGAAGCTACCTAAGCGTATTACAAATACGTTTGAGATTAGCACGCTTTGCAAAAGCGCGCCAGTGGGTTTTCCCTTAATATTTTCTTTTTGATTCATATATCTCGTTAAAAATACACACCAAAAACAATTTACTCACTCCTACAAAATGAAAAAGCCCACTCCTGACAGGAACGGGCTTTGATACTTTCAATAGTCTTGTCACTCACGGCACGTGAGCGCCAGAGGGATTATCTTATCTTGGTGACAACATTAATATTATTAACATTTTGTGTTTCACATAAAATAGAATGCCCTACATCTAGAGAATCTAATTCTCTCCTAGATATGGGACTATTCAATCCCATTTTCTTATACTCACTTTCAGTTAAAATATAATAGTCATTTGTACCATCTCCCAATTTAAATAACCACTCTTCATCGTTAGTAAAACTGACATCCTTTACTTTTAATCTCATACCATTATTTAATTACTCTTTGGACATTATTAAGACTTGGAATAAAATATTGGGTACGGCCACCTATCCATGGAAATTGCATAGCAGCGCGTCCTTTGTAAATAGTACTCCCTGCGGGTATATTCCAATGTGCCACTTTTGACATTCCATTCCAACCCGGACGTAAGGCCAAACCCATTCTATCCACAAGCTTTAAACCAGTAATAGAAGACGGGTTGGTCATATACCTTCCTTTAGCAAAAGCATTCACATTATCATAATATCGACTAAGAGTGATAGATTCATCTAGAACTACCTTTTGGTACTTTCCTGCACTAAAAGTACGCGCAATATCATCAGAAAGCCCTACCCCTTTAACAGCTCTAATTGCTTTAAATGCTCTAAACCCATAAACCAGCCCAGCACCAGCTAACTCTCCTCCAATTGCAAAGGCTGTTTCCTTCATCACAGCAGCTCTTGCTTCCATGCCAAAATTTTGAACAGCACTTATGGCATTAAACGAAGGCTCAAAGCTCATATTTGCTACATCAAATTTATGATTGGCCCATCCTGCACCTCCCACATTCGCAACAGAAATAGCTCCTGCTTGGTCACCATAAGCCCTTGCATTCATTTCACTTGGACTTATACCTTCACGACCATCAGGGTCAACAGTCATTAAAGGGTTATTCCCCATTGCCGCATAAGGACTAAAGTATTGACGAGCGGGGTCTGGATTTAAGAACCTAGCAATTGTTGCATCATACTCCCTAGCCTCAAAATGATTAAACCCCGTCTCTTCATCCTCTTCCGCAAACTGCCCCTGATAACCAAACCTGTAATCCTTCTCTTGAGGATTTCTCCACTGGCTCGCGACCGAGCCAAAGGGATAGTAGTCTATCCATTTTTTTAATCACGGTCGCACTTTTTTCCTAACACTTTCAAGTATTAGAAAAAATTTTGCCTAGCTCATGGCACTCAATACTTCAACATTTTTTTTATAGGCCATCTGCCTTGGTTGTGAAGTTAATAATTTTCACAGATCACCCGTCACGGCTTTTTGATTTTAGGGCATTAATAATTCCTGTAAAGGGAATGTTCGGAAGAACTTTCTGGAAAAACTTTCCAATAAGATCAACTCTATCTTTTGGGATAATGGTTAGGATAAGTGTCATTAAGGTCATCCAGGCCAAGACACAAACAACTATAAGAGCTATATATTCCATAATTTCTTTGTTTTATCGTAAAGGGTCTGTGACACCCAAAAGAGCCTCAGCTTTCTTTAGTTTTTAAAAATAATTTGAGCCTTATCCATATCAGAGGACAAAAAAAATCATCAATTCAACTCATAGGATTTCACAGGTGCTAAAGGACTGATTTTTATTCGATGACGAAAGGACAACCAACATTCTCGACTAAAAAACAATCCCTAACACGCCTAAAAGCACATAATGTGCATTAAACAAATCATTCAGTTTTTCATTTACATTTTTTCATTTTCAACAAAATCTTGTCTTTTCAATGAATACCGTCTTATGACAGAGTAATATCATTTCCATAAAATCATTCTCTGTAACAATAACATTGAAGGTATTACAGAGGTTAATACTACTGAGGGAATTGGGTACAATAAGGAGAGATAAAGCGTGATAAGATGCGATAAGGACTAATAATGTCCGTTTTTTTGAACAGTAAAAGACATTGACTGAACTTGACTATTTGCAGTATCTCGATTGGCTTTTGCTTTTCAAAAAAATGATCCAACCGAACAACTAAAGGCTTTTTTATGCAGAGTGTTGATTGAGGGCGGAAGGTTGAGATTTCGTTTGTTTTGATATAGATAGTTCCAGAAAAGTCAAAATACAAACACAATTTTACGGTTACCAGACTTTTCTGCGAGCCGCCTGCGAGCGGAACCAGCAGCCAGCCAGAAAAAGGCCGTTAGGCCGACTGGCTGTGAGTGCCGCCTTTTTCGGCGGGACGGTCTGGTGGTGACACGCAGGCTCGCATAAAATGGGTAGCGGGTGGATGCGTTGCTACTGAACGCAATGGAGCTTTGCGTAATGGAGAGAAGCTGCAAAAGCAGACACAAGAGCTACCGTGAAGACTGACCGAGGAGTGCAAGAACTGTGACAGACTCGAAGCGAAGCGGAGACCCGAAGGGCTGATAGTGGGCTGATCCCGATTTTTATCGGGAGAAGCTTGCTATCAGGTCTGGCGCTGTTCTTTGCCGACGACAGAAGGATGAACACCTTATTTCCTAAGAATGTTTCGGACTTCTATTACCGTTTCTCCAGCGACTAAAAGGAGACTGGCAGCAAATGTTTCGGCCTTAGATTATCTATTTGTCATACAAACCCCCTCTGGCTACTCACATTTTTCACTATTCACTTTCCGCCAAAACTTCAAAAAAAATCAAAAGACTCGGGTCGCACCGGGACGCTCTGTCACGAGAGGAGTGCTCCCTTCGGGTTAGGGGTCGGCTCACAGCGATGAGTGCGGTGAATACTGCGGAGTATCGTGGAACATTGATGGTTTTGGGGAACGCCAGTTGACGACAGTCGGAGCGAAGCGGATAGTGGTGGGTGCTTGCGGTGGGAACGGTAGAGGGGTATATCGGTGGTACGGTGGTTGGTAGTGGGTTGGTGTTTTGTGGTAGTATATGTTTTTTTTAGTTGAGTGGATGGAACTTGTTAATATCTTCTTTCAGGTCTTCTAAGTCACTTTGTTTGTACTTTTCTGTGCTGCTTACGAACCTGTGGCCTGCCATGTATTGGGCTTGTCTTAGATTGTAATTATTCAACCATTTCACAATTACACTGGCTCTGATTTGTTGTAGATCTTCTATCCTTCCATTCTGATCTTTCAACGTCTTGGTTAGTTTTCGGATGGCGTGGTACAGGCTCGGACTCTTGCCCGAACTGATAAATAACTGCTCTGATTGTTTCTGTGTGATGGCTAATATTTCCGCTCTGGTTTTGAGTAAATATTCTTGCATTTCAAGTATCTGAACAGCTTCTAATTTCAACTCTCTTTCGTTGCTTCTTCTGTTCCTGGGGACATAAATCATTCCTTCTCTCAGCTTAATATCCTCTGGTTTTAGATCAATTAATTCTGTGGAGTTGATCCCCTGATAAATCAATAGTCCCAACATTACTTTATGCATCTGGAAGCTGGGCTGTCTTAGTTGCTTGGTGGTTGCGTTATCTCTTGGATTGAACTGAGGTTCGTTGGTGATAAACTTGTGGTAAACAGCTTCTAGCTCGATGGGCTTTAAGATGTCGTAAACCATTCTTCTTTTGATGCCCTTGATTTGGATTTTCTGCGCTGGATGGTGACTGATTATTTCTGCTTGCAATAAGTGATTGTAATAATGTTTGATGCTTCCCATGTACAAGCTCACTGTTCGTTTACTTGTCCCTCTTTTATTCAACTGCTGCGTGTAAGCCAATAAATCCTGATAAGTGATCTGCTCTATTTCCAATCCTTCTTCTACTGCCCATTGATGCAAGTTTTCTACATTCCTGACGTGTCCTTTGATGGTTGTACGACTGTAACCATTCGATTGTAAATACTCTTTAAACTTCATCCTCGTGCAGTTGTATGGTTTCGTAAGCTGGGATATTGTCGTAGCGTTGTTCCTTCTCTATTTCCATTTCAGCAATGTGGGTATATATCTGGGTTGACTCTAAACTGCTATGCCCTAAAAACTTGCTAATATTTTCCAGACTCATGCCTGCTTGCAGTAGATGTGTGGCGATGCTATGACGCAGTGTGTGGAGTACTATTTCCTTTTCTATCAGCTCTGGTTGATTGGTGTTGACTTGCAATAGTTTGAGTCTCAGTAACAGGCTTTGCCCTCCCATCCTTCTGCGTTTGTAGCTGATAAAAAACGCTCCTTCTCTTTTGTCACTGATCAAGCTTGAGCGATGATCATAGATGTATTCTTGCAAGTGTTTCTGATTGGCTTGATTAAATGGAACGTATCTTTCTTTGTATCCCTTCCCTCTCTTGACATGCAGTAACTGCCTGTCAAAATTAATGTCTCCAATGTCCAGATGATAGCCTTCATTTCTCCTGAGCCCACAACCATAAAAGATCGTCAACATGGCTCTGTCCCTGCTTTGGATGGCTTCCATTTTTTCATCACTGAGTCGTTTGCTGTGATACAAAGTGGTATCATAAGTCACCTGATATAATTGTCTGATTTCATCTACACTCAACACTGGAATAGATTTCAACTGCTCTTCTTCCCATCTAATGCCAACAATCGGGATATCTAGTCTTCCTACTTGTCTGAGATAGTCTGTAAACTTATTCAGAGCTTGCAAGTGCTTGTTTAGATAACTACTGCTTAATGCACCTGATCTTCTCTGGTTGCTTCTTTCTTTGAGCTGGTCATAATATTGTTTGATATGTTTATGAGCTAGTTGGTTAATGGTGGTTATTCTTTGTTTTTCCAGATAATACAAAAACTCTCGTACATGGTGGGGTAAGTTGTAAACAGTGCTCGAAGCATAACCAAGGATGTCCAACCACTCGCCGAAGCTCTTTTCTAGGTATCTAAAAGAGGTATTATCTAGGTTTAGTTTTTTCACTTGGGTATCTGTTTTTGGATTTTGTGAGCCAATGAGATAACTCATTGATATTCAATATTGGTTGCAGCTCAAAAGGCTACTGAGCCGCTAGTGAGCTGCAAGCTGCTAGGCGGCTTTCTTTTTTTGTAGTTTCTCTACTATCTGGTCTAGTACTGCACCTATCCTTGATTTCAACTGCTCGTATTCTTCATAGCTCACTATTTCGTAATGATAGCCCTTGTTTTTCAGGCCTGTGGATTTCAGATATCCTGACTCCTTGAGTTGAAGATTATATCGCTTGATTGTACTTAGTGGGGTTCTAAACGCCAGACTAATTTGACTATTGGTAAAAGTCTTCTGACCCTTCTTTTCTTTCAGCCACGTTTTTAGTGTCTCAAAATAACTACGACATGCTCCCGTTAGATCATCTGATTTCCTCAACAAAATTTCCTTCATTAGTATATTGGCTTCATGGATATCTTCTAATGTTGTCTCGATATATTCCTCTCCTGTTTCTTTGTCGTATTGCTTCTCACGCTGCATCTGATAATAAAAAGTCACTGCTTCTATGAAGGCCAAGTAATGCGCATTTGTTCTTCTGGGTTTAAATACTTCTGTTGGTATCTTGAGCTTTTGCGCATAGGGATTTCGGATAGTGACAGGCTGCAATACTCTTTGCATGTCTTGGAACTGTTCTATCATTTGCTGCTCTGCCATACGATCTACTTTGCCTGCTGCTACAGCCCTTTGATGATCCATGATCTTTTCGTCTTGTTCTCTGCTTTCATCGATGTAGATCAAAAAAGATCGATTGGCATTGTCTTCGTAAAGGCTTTCTTTGGTGGTACACCCTGACACGCAAACAGGACCTTCTACCGTCAGTGTAACAGTTTTGGTTTCGCCTTTCGTATTTTTGATTACTACCGTCTTTGTGATTTTCTTCTTGGATTTGATTTCTCTTAAAGGGTAAAGCACTTCTTCTGCTCCGTCTAAGTCTTCTATCAATATGAGTTTATTTCTGAGCTGGTGCTGACCAAAGTAATAAAAGGCGTTTCCTGATAGTGTGGTGATTTCCAGTTTGTCTTCGTCGGGTACTAATGCCCCTACTCTTTCTTGTAAGTGTGTTTTTCCTACGCCACTACTACCTAGGCTGATGATATGCAGCGGATTACTCATTTTCCTTGACAGGAAGATTAAGAACATTAATAAGCGGTTGTTTTCTTCTCCAATAATTCCACACTTGCCTAAGTCTTCGTTTGTCCTTTTCATCAAGTTTGGGCTGGACAGATAGAGCTTGTATTTCTTGATTTCTTCTGGACTGAGCATTTTTCTTTGCTCTGGCTGTTCTCGTTCTTTTTCCCTGATTTCTAGCCTGTAAGTTTCTAGTAGATTGGTCAGCTCATGCAAAGCTCCTGCTATGACACTTGTGCCTATTTCTAGTTTCTCTGCAATCAATCGGACAAACTTCTCTACCTGGGTGCTGTTGTACAGATCGAGGTTGTGCCTGACGGGTGGGATCACTGTTTCTGCTACTGCTGTTTTTAGTGTCACTCGCATTCTATCCAGATAATCTGTCCTGATCCCGCCTAGTACATGGATGTCTAGCACAGTGTATTGGAAGGTGATGTTTTCTGGATTGGTGGTGTCTAGGTTTAGATTATCCATTTTTAAAAACTTTTGGAGTTTACTGTCTATAAAACAAACTTACATTAATGGATATATTTATCCTATACATTTCGACTCATTTTGATACTTAAATCATAAAACACTAATTTTATGGACATAAAGATCAAAATATGGATATTGGAGAGCGTATAAAAAAGATAAGAGAAGCCAGAGGGCTTTCACAAAAGGAAGTGTCTGCTACGCTAAATATGGATCAATCGCAGTATTCTAAGATTGAAAAGGGCAAAACTGATCCTACAACTACCACGCTCGATAAAATCACTAAAGCTATGGGCGTGTCTCTTGCCGAACTATTCATTTCTAATGATCCGCTCGAAGAAGTAAATTCTATTGATAAGTCCACTATGGAAAAACTTCAACTACTCGAAGAACTGGAAGAGGACGAAAAACAATCCGTTTTTAAAATTATCGATGGACTCGTCTCTAAAAAGAAGCTGAAGGACACACTAAGCAGTGCCCTCAAAACGGCATAAAAAAGCCCGGATATACCGGGCTAATCTTTTAAGCGGCTTTCACTTTACAGCTCCACCCTGGGTAATCATCACTTTTATGACGATTATTTTCCCATTGCAGGGGTTGGAGATTACTAAGCGCATCTGAGCCTCCTTTTGATACTGGTACTACATGATCAATCTCCCAACCAAATTTCGAGTTGGTG
The DNA here is from genome assembly GCF_025639805.1 of Reichenbachiella carrageenanivorans. Classification (NCBI taxonomy): domain Bacteria; kingdom Pseudomonadati; phylum Bacteroidota; class Cytophagia; order Cytophagales; family Reichenbachiellaceae; genus Reichenbachiella; species Reichenbachiella carrageenanivorans. The sequence goes on from NZ_CP106735.1 coordinate 373,798, forward strand.
TTCCCATACTCGGAACGTTGCATCAATGCACCACAAGTATCTTTTCTAACATAAGAAGGGTCGTAACCTGTTACAACTCTTCCTTTTTCCCATACAGCCTGTACTGTAGCTGCATCAAAGTTTGCACCACCTCTAGAAGTGCTTCTTACTCTGTAAGACATAATTACTAATATTTAAATATTTATAATATGTCTCCTTACCCCGGCTCAAACGACTTATAAAAAAAGTCTTTATATTTGATCAAAATTGAATATCCGACAAAGAAGCAATGCTTCTTATAGACTACCACATCTAATGGACATTCACTAAACCCCCGGGATAAGGCGACAACCAATTCTGGGGTTTTTTATTACCTTTTATTTCGTTCTACTATATGCTTACTTCCGTCTGACCAGCTTATAGTATTTCATTCCTTCATTTTCTTCATTTACTATGTCGTAGATAATTCTACCATCTCTATAATCTACACCCATCTCATCAAGTATATGTTTAATTCTTATAAAGTAGTATTGACCTGCTTTACTTACCTTAAACAATTCTTTATCATCTCCCTCACTCCCTACTAAGTATAGATTCTTATCTTCTTCATCAGCTGTATTCACCGCTACTTTAAATCTACTATCAGTTGATAAACTAAGTACTTTTGCTGCTCCTGATGAAAAACCAAGCTTTCCGCTCTTATGAACAGTTGCCTTTACTACACCAGTAGCACTCTGAGGTGACTTAAATTCTAATTTCAACATATACAAATATAACCATTTACCAAGTACTTCCCTTACTCATTCCTATAAGTTTTCCACAATACCTTAACATTCCCTTAACAATTTCCTATACATTTCACATATTCCTTTAAAAATGTGAAGTGATTTATGTTTACCAACCGCTAAAAACAAAAAATCCCAACCGTAATACACGATTGGGATTTCATTCTACACCTAGTGGGGTTATTTGCTGACCTCTATATTTTTTAATATTTCAGCCAATTTATCCTTTACGGGCTTGGGAACAATATTCTCCTCACGTATAAGCTCTTGCATAAAAGAATATCCACTTTCCGAAATATCCATTTTTTGAGCCATCTTATCAATTAGATCATAAAGTTCCTTATCAATTTCAATTTCGTACTCATATAACTGAGTAATAATCGTATCAAAAGCAAGACCATACTCTCTATTATCAAGTAGGTCTTGGGCATTATCTAAATCCGATACACCTAACCCCAAAGTCCTAGCAGTATCAATCAAAGTTGAAATTAACTTTTTTAACATATTCATTTCTATCTTAATGGAAATGCTGTGATTACCTCATTACCAGTATTAATTACTCTTAGCCTTAACCCATCATAAACACCATCGGTTACATATCTAACAGGCTGTCCGCTTCTTGTAAACCTTTCGCCAGCCCTACCAGTTTGTTGAACCCATGGATTACTCGTCACAACTTCAGAAACTGCATGCATAATTTTTTTATGACTCCATGTTGCTGGAAACATTGTTTTCTTTCCTCTAATTCCGTTTGAAAAACTCTTCAAACTTCCAAACCAAGCATGTCCACCACCTGTCGCATCTCCAGCGATAATGTGAGCAGTTCGTGACTTACTTGCTAAGTTGACGTATCGTGCAGCTCGAAAACCTTTTGAAATAGAGGAAATAAGACCAATAGCAGCTACTTCACTGACAATTGCCATAGAAGCCTCTTCCATAATTAAAGATCTGGCTTCCATACCAAAATCCTTAACCATATCTAAGGCATTTAAAGAAGGCTCATACTCCATATGGGCCATTGTATATTGACGGATTGCAGAACCCATTCCTCCAACATTAGCCACCGAAAAAGCACTAGCTTGATCTCCATATGCAGCAGCATTTAATTCACTTGGACTCTTACTTGTTTCTCCATTTGGATCAATTAAACCAAGTGGGTTGTTACCCATTGCTACATAAGGACTAGGATATTGTCTGGCCGGATCAGGGATCATCCATCTCCCAATGATTGGATCGTACTCTCTAGATTCAAAGTGATTGAACCCAGTCTCCTTGTCTTCTTCAGCAAACTGCCCCTGATAACCAAACCTGTAATCCTTCTCTTGAGGATTTCTCCACTGGCTCGCGACCGAGCCAAAAGGATAGTAGTCGGTCATCTCTGAAATATCGAAGCCTAGTATGCTTACGGTGATATCGTCGAAGTTGACCTGTGCCTCCTGCGTCTCATTGGCCACATAGATGTAAATATAACCATCCTCGGGCATTTCTATCTCTTGGCTGATCGTCTCTGCAGTGCTGGCGTGGCCTGCTGCTGCATCACTTACCATCGCATGGGCATCGGCTGGCGTGATGTCGTTGAAGTCCTTGTCGAAGACCAAACACTGGATGTAGGCCTTGGGTACGCCCGCAGGTGGTGCCGCCAAAAAGCCTGCAGCAGAGGCCACGGCGCTGTTGAGCCCGTCGAAGACTTGCTGGCTCTCTCCTCCTGTGCTCACTCCATAGGCTCCAGCGATCAGGCCAAACATATCGCTGGCTAGTCCTGTGCTAGAGAAACCATCGTCATACATGGCATTCACGCTAAACGCAATCTTGTCCCCTTTATTCACCGCTCTGGACATCGCAGGGCCTACTATGCCGTTCACTCCATCCAAACGAACCGAGTGGCTTTCGTTGCCATTGATATTGGTGGTGTTGAACATCATGTCTTGCTGCTTGTAGGTATTGAGGTTTTCGAATACTGCCGACTCTGTCATCTGGTATTCGTCTTCTAGCGTGGCTACCTCAAAAAACTTGAGCTTGGAGACCACAGCGCGCACATTGCCCAGATGATCGGTGAGTTCGTAGTTGTATTTGTGCTTCTGTACATCGCGGAAGGACGTTCCGATCTTGCCTGACCCGTAGATCGGGAGCTCGGATAGCTCAAGGCCTGTATTTTTGGTTTCATAGATCGCGATGATATTGCCGGAGGCATCGCGGACGTACCAGGTCTCTTTTGTCTGATCCTCTACGGTTACTTTTTTAAGTACACGGAAACCACGATCGTCGTATTGATAAGAGGCGAGTGCATTCTCTTTATTGTTTTTGTCTGCTTCACTTCCATATATACCCATTACTTTGCCTGTCACATCATAGTCGAAGTACTGATCGCCATAGTCTCCTCTACCGATGGCTGCAGTCATCTGCCCGATTTCGTTGTACTGGTAATCTGCATAGATTTCGCTTCCATCCTTCACTTTATCCAATTGATTGTTATTGTCTCTAAAGGGGTGCTCGGTTCCCTCATTTTCATAAGCATAAGTATAATTCAGGTCATCAGCCACAGTTCCTTCTTCATCGTATCGCTTCAAAGATTGGATGTTGCCATTGGCATCGTATCCGATTCCATTGTCCGCGCCTGTCACTTTGTAAGCCGAGGCATCTGCTGTGGAAGCGGTGTATACTGCTTCTTTTAGTTGATTTTTGAAGTCATAGGCATATTCGTACTGCTGTGCATCGATGGCCATTGGTACCACCTCAGTGACCATTTCACCTTCTATTTGTGCCGTCGGATTCAACTGCGCATCTAGCCCATAGCCATTGGTGTCGAATCCAGGGAGGAATTCGATGCTGTTTTGTGCCTCAACAATCGCATCAGCTGTCAGTGGAGCATCCAGTGATTCCTCAAGGTGGTCTACCAGACCCGTTACGATCACTTCTTCTTTCACACTTTCTTCTGATCCTTCTCGCCCCCAGGTGATTCCTCTGATATTGCCTCCATATTGATCATTGGGTTTATCATCTACTGCGGCCGTATAATCACCATCAAAATAGTCAATTTCCATCCCGAAAGCATCGTGGAAGAATTCATTCGAACCATCTTCTCCAGGATCATTATTATTATTTGGGTTGTTGATCGCCTTGAGCCAGCCTTGTACGGTATAGATATAATCCAATCCTTGCAGGTCTTCTGCTAGTTCGACCCTTTTGAGTGGGCCGTGCAGGTAATAGTGATAGGTCGCATGTAGATACTTGTACGGATCGTCTTCTCCAGCTTGAGAGGTATATACTTTGGTGAGCTGCTGATTTTTGTTGTACTCGTAGTGGTGGTAGAAGCTTTCGCCAACAAGGTGTTTTTGATAGGCTACCTCTTCGACATTTCCAAAATAGTCGTATTGGTAATCGATAGTAAAATACCGACCATTGGCACCCATGTTTTTGTAATACATCACGACGAAAGTCACCTGACCAAACTCGTCGTAGCTGTACCAGGTAGTTACGTCATTGTTTTTCGTATAGGATACTGCTCCTTCGAGAAAGTCCTGTGTGTAGTTTTGTGCATAGGCCGATGCAGCGGTGGCATTGTCTAACCCTCCTGGGTGTATATAGACCTCACCATAGTACGCATCGAACCAAGATTTCATATAATCAGTCAGGTCATTATTTGTTCCACCCTTCCATACTAAATCTGGATCAGCTACATCATAATAGGTCTCTACCCAGTCTACCCGTTCAGTATCATTGATATATCCACTCATTCCCTTAGTTTCCAAAATAGTCGGATTATTTTTCGACCCGAAGGTATCCGTCCCTTTGTACTGACCAGACTCAACAGGCCTGCCGGAAGCATCATAGCAGGTATAAGAATAGCTGCTACCCCGTTGCTTCTGATTTTCTGAAAAGCGAATACTGCCATCCTTTCGGTACAAGTATTTAGTAATGCCTGCGTCTGGTTCGCTCATTTCTATGAGGTGACCTTGGAAATCGTAGCTATAAAATGTGGTGTAGGTCAAAGCGGTTCTAGTCGCAGGCACACCATCTGTCATGATTTTCTCTACTCCTAATGGAGCCATGCTTGCTGCCAGTCGCCCGGCATTGTCGTAGAAGTTGTAGCTGTATTCGGTGTAACGTGAATTGTATGCGACTCGCTCCACTCCTTTTATACTATAAATTCCCTTAGGTAAGGATATTTTATTGTTCGCCAATGAATAGGACTGAGGAGTTTCATCCAAGATTTTGTTGTGAACACTCAATGACTCTGGGTTGGTTAAAGTTATTTCAGTATCAAGTTCTTCTCCAGTCACCGCGTCAATTACTCTTGGAATATGGATCTCTAAGGGCATGCGCTGATCGTCTTCATCCACATCAGACTCAAAATGAACGACATGACTCGCAGCAGATTCAACAATAGCAGTGGCTATTGTGCCAGATTCGGCCTGATAGCTCACCACTTCTTTCTGATCAGGATCGATAGATACTTGCTTGTACACTTTGTCTAATATGGGCACACTTTCTAGCCCAAGTATAACTTTCCGTAGTGCATTGTAATTTGGTAATTCTTCATTTTTATCACCCACGGGCAAGGTCTTGGAGACACTCTCTCTACCAGAGCCCATGTGCAAAGCATCTCCTGGTGCTGCGGATCGTTTCACTTCTCCTGATCCGTCTTCGTAGAAGTCGGTACGGGTATAGGGAAAATTGGTCTGTGGCACGTTGTCTTCGAGGGTATTGTTGGCACTGTAGTACCAGCCTAGTGTGCCAGGGGTAGTGCTGGCTACTGGTTCTGGTGAGTTTTTTCTTGCACCGTCGAAGTGGATCGTCGTGTATTTTTCCTGACTAGATGGTTCTGTAATCAACTTTAATTTGTACCCAAATCCATCCATGTCCCAATCGCCATAAGGAGTGGTAATAGGTGCCATCAAAGAGTTTCCAACAACTCTTTGATACACGTCATATAGCGATTCACTCGCCATCACTAGGTCTTCTTCTGGCTTGAATACTTGGGACTGCAATGCCTTTCCCATCTGATCGTAGTAGACTCTTTGAGCTGATGCTACTACTTGCGCACCACTCTCATTTAATTCAGGACTATAACTCGTTACTGTAGTATAATTAAAACGTTTATCACAATACACATCCTTATCGACAGTGATAATACCAAAATCGTCACTATATCTTGAACACAAACCTAAAGGCAAATATTTATACTTATAAATATAATCCTCATCACTTGGAAGAAGATCTAAATTCAATGTGCTCGTAGTACCATCCGATATCTCCTGATTATTGGCATCGAAAAAAACAATAGCTTGACCTTTCACTTTAATGGGCTCAATCACTACATCTTCACCAACACATGAAAAATAATTTATATCTAAAGGGGGTATCCCTTTAACGGGATCAAAAACATCATCAAGATTAATCACGGAGGAATATTGCCTATATGTACTTTCACACCATTTAGTACCACTAACCTGATATTCGATTCTATTATCCACTAGCAACATCTCTCTTTCCTCTGGGGTGAATGTAAATGAACTACCAATACTAATTGTATTTCCTCCAGAAATCCAATATTCGGAATCAGGTCGAATACTCATATTTTCATATGTCCCATTTAGCACCCAGTCCTCATCCTTACATATTGGATGATTTAGCATATCAATATCAACTATTGGCTCTGGTATTTCTCTCATAGAAGCTTCCAGCGTGTTCGTTTTTACACTATACGTACAACTTGGATTTTTCCACTCTGCATATAACTGATCCCCTTCGTAGTATTGATTATGCCCAGCGGGCGCTACATAAATGGTATTGAGGCCGGAATCATTCGAGACTTCAACAAAATACCCATTGGTAGTTACATCGGATTTTCTATACCAATGAATATTTTCAAAATCATACTGATAACCATCTCCATGTTGACTATAGATACTGGTAATCTGCAATTCAGGTGCATTGATTCCAGGGCACAGGTTTTCTAAGGAGCCACCTAATGTGAAATTGGTCAAAGTAGGTATAAATTCCAACTGAATCGAATTGCTCGTCACCTTTCCCGAGGTTATACAATTCCTTCTTGAAGTCATTTCAACAGAAACTACGTCATTTTTCTGAAGTGTAGTGCTAGACCAACTAGAGTTTATTCCACTTTGGACTGTTGAGTTATTTACTTTCCAGTCATACGTGGGTGATATCCCCCCGTGGCTGCTATTATCAACAAAAAAAGACACTTGTTCTCCTTCGCAAACCACAAGTTTATCCGATACAATAGAAACAGAAGGCGTTTCTATACTTAATACTGAAGTTGGCAACATGTTCTTCGTAAAAGTTGCAGTCACCGGAGATGAGCCAGTCATACAGCTTCCCAAGGTTCCATAAATTGTTAAAGACAATATGCTGTTACTTTTAAATTTTGTTGTGCTAAAATTTTGATTGGTGTATGTTTCATCTAATTCCCCAGGGGTATATAGATTCCAATAATAATGACTAGCATTCAAATTTGTATTGGACGTAAAGGAGAGAAGATTCCCTTCACATATTGGGCCTCCCGTATAGTTAAATCCGATATTTACATAGGCTTGAGCAACTTGATTTTTAGTAATCACTTGAGTATCAGTCAGCCAATAATCAGCATAACCTGGTCTTTTCAATTTCACACGATAACTCCCTTCTCCATATTCGCTAGGCCCCGAATCACCGATAGCTCCATCATTGAAATAAAGCGTAAAGGCGTAAGTCATATCAGCAGCACTAGTGTTTTTCACCGAGATTGGAGAAGATAAATTACTTGTACGATACAACTCAAATGTCAGGTTACTTGGAATGTCGCTTGGGTCATATTGATAAATCAAATACAATGAGCGCCCTTGAGAGGTAGCACAGTAGTTGCCACCTCCAAAAAAAAGAAAGTAAGACTGGTTGTATTGTGAAAACGCACTGCCTGAAAATAATACGATAAAAAAGACTGTCAGAAAATTCTTCATGATGAAATACCTTTATTTTTTAGCGGATACACTATAGGCAATATCATACTGACTCACCTTCTTACGACCATACTTGAACGACTCTCGGTAGGTAGACGATAGCCTCCCCATATCATCATATTCATACTCGGTATACAAATTGTTGTTGTCCAGCACAAAAGTCAATTCATCATAACTATTGTAGACATAAGCAGTCATGGGGGCATCGATAGGGTGGACACGGAAGTCGTCGAAGTAAGCAGTGCTTCCTCCAACCTCACACCAGATTTTAAGCTGATCCCCTGGACTCTGTGAAGGAACATGCGCCGATAATAAATACCAGTTACCCGCTTGCCTAACCTTTGGGGTTAGTATTTGCTCTTCGCCTTCATTTACTCTGTATTTGATCAATCCATCATTCTGAGTTGACCAAACACTTACTTTGGTGTTTCTTGATTGGGTGAGCGAAGCTTCAAAGCGGAATACCTTAGAGCCCGGACTGGCTGAAAGGCTCATTTCCCCTGTATGAACGTTCTCGTCATCGTCATCACTTGCTGTGTATAATGTTGCATCTCCCTGAGATACAGTACCACCAAAGTAGCCATTTACTACCTCGTCTTCTGCTCCCGAATACGCAAATTCACTATAAGATGCATTGGCTACGATGGCCAAGACCTTCTCTTGCTTGCTATCCATCTTGGTGGCAGCAAAGTTGCCGTTTACATCTGTGGCTTCCAAGGCATGAGAGTAGCGATCGTATAGCGTGATTTCGGAGGTTTTTTGCCATAATTCGTTGTCACGACTGTCATCGGTATTCCACGAGTAAAACGGAGGATGATCTTCGCTTGTATAGGCTATAAGACCCTCATTAGCAATTTTCAAATTGCTCTGTCCTGCTGTATAATTGAACCCCTTATGCTTTCGCCATGAATCAGAGCTTAACAACTTGGCTATGCCTGTATGATTATCATTAGACTCAAAATCTATTCCATCCAAATCAAGAATCTCAAACCCCAATAAATTATCACTCCAATCTCCTAATTCAAGATTATATATATTTCCTCCTGTATTAAACTCCAGTATTTGTCCATTAAAACAGAAACCTTTATCTGCTTTTAATACGGGTGTATATGTTTGTTCACTAGAATTATACTGGTTAACTATTGAAGCCGCTTTAGAATTAGCAGTAATGTTCTTTACTTGATTGGCCCAAGTCTGAATACTAGCAGAAACCAATGCTTCTTTAGTAAGATCACTCTCACTTGACACTTTATATGTGTAGTTCGCGGCTTCCTGCGTGAGCATGTTTTTGCCTCTGTGGATGGCTAAGCCCATACCCCCTACACCTCCATACTTTCGGTAGGCAGGAATAATCTCAGACAAAAAAACATTCCCATATCCATCATTCGTTAATGTTTTTGTAACAGCACCAGAATAAAAATCAAACCCCAAGTTAGATGTACGAGTAGTAACTCCTGTTTTATAATTAATGCTGGTTTGACCTGTCTGAATTAATGGATATCTTTCCTTTTTAGATATAACACCCAATAAATGGTAAGGGTGAACATCTCGATTCTGGTATGATCCAACATCAACGTCATAATCTCTCACCTCTATAGTATAATCTTCCTGTCTGACATACCTAGCATCCACATAGGATTCTTGTATCATCCCTTGACTACTAAATTGACTTTCTATCTTATCAGACAACGTTTTATATGGATTTATAGATCCTCCTTTCCCATCACCAACAATCACATCTCTATTATCAAATAGTGTTGTATATGTATCGGATAAATAATGATTAATAGTTTTAGCCATTAAAGGATCGTTTGATTTTTCATTATCCCCATCGGTGTTTTCATATCGCGATATCGATTTGAGTGTGCCCACCTGTGCCGTTAAATCACTAATAGTTATTCTTCGTTGCCTCACCTTGTCAGTCCATGAGATAGGATCATGATATAACCTTTCAAGAGTAACATCTTCATCTGGGAATGGTTGATAATCAAAATCTACCATGTAATCTTCAAAGGTCTGGAATTCGTATGTGGAATAAGTCGGCGCAAAACTTTCTTTCCCTTCTCCATTAGTAAAAGACTCATGAACGGTTACCCTACCATACATAACCCCTGGGGCTGGAATTTCCCTTGAGTTGGTCAACAGGAAATCGAAATTTTTATAAACAGCTTTTTTAAACTCCTTTTCAGCATTCTCATAAACATCCATATGTCCACTTGCGGCATTTTTCAGTGCCAATAATTTGGTTAAATCTATAACACCAAGATCAGTTGGCTCAAATGAAGTAACACCTTTCTCATATTGGTAATTAGTATTACTTTTTATGTTTTTTACCCGGTCCAAAATCGAAATTTTCTTTGTGCGAAGCCCGCCGCCCAATGTACTTGTATTGTTACTAGTAAATATATTTCCTTGAACAATCTCATTTTTTTCATACTCATATATTCCCATAAATACTGTTTCAGTCGAATTATAGTTATTACAATTAGCCACATCTGTATATAACTCTAAGAGTCTTTCACCTTCACCTGATAATAGTTCAAATAGTTCTTCGTTGTTTATTTCGAGATGATCATTGTAAACAGAAAGTATGTTGGAATTTTCTATCAAATAATTATTAACCTCAAATACATCTTTCACCCAAGTATACATTATACATTCCGTAGGATATAAAGGCTTTGAATACTCCTTGTTTTTCATTAAAAAAGTAACATTTAATGACAACTCCTCTAATAAATCTTTGTAATTTGAGATATCTTCGTATATAAAAATTTTCAATATGTTAGGATCAGAACCCAATTCAATTTTATCGACCGTTAATAAACTTTGATTATATAGTTCAGGCTTTATGTATTCATCATGTTCATACTCAACCCTAACCTCATTTCCATAACTTGTTTTTATAGAACATAAGCTCCATGAATCAACACTTTCACTAGATATCTTAGATGTGAATCTTGCTAAATTTTCATTCTTACCATGCTCATAATAGTTCGATTTATACATCCCCCAGATATCATGAGCTTCCCCATCATATGGTGGGTTTTTAGTTTGCTTCCAGCTTACCTGCACTTGATCTGCAAACTGATTCCGTCCGAGTATTTTTAGTTTGAGCTTAATGCCTAAATCATCCTGAATAAGGGCATAATAATTAACTGCTCCTTCAGATAACTTAATAATATCGCCTTTTTGCAACCCTGATTGAGTTTCCATTAAATAAGAAGTAGCTCCTTCTCTTTCGATCTTACCTTGTCCATAGATAGGTTCCTCCAACTCATAATTAAACTTAACCGGAGGAATAAGATCCGCCCCGCCCTTACCTTTGAAGGAAATATGTTGCAAAGTTAGTTTGCCTTGTAAAGGAATCGTAACTGGTGAGCTATTGATCAGGCTTGTTGGATAACTATTAATAGTTTCGGGGCAGAGTGCGCCTTCGTCGGGCTTATTGGTGTTGCCGATAGCAATGACCCTAATGGCCTTTTTCCCAACAGCGTCTGTCAAATCATATGCATCCAATACATTGTCAGGTAAATGTTGCTTAACCACCCGCTCACCCGTTATGCTATTAGATACTAAGGACCAGTCGTAAGTCATTTGTTGCCCCAGTTGACTACCAACGGTTTTGTCCAAACCAAAAAGGTCTTCATTTTTAAACAGATAAACCTCCTTCAATTTCAAACTACTAACCGGCAATGAACGGGTATCTATAGATATAGCATCATTATCAAAAGTCCTAGGGGATATTTTTGTGTTTATAATTTTAGGTTTATAACTCCCCTCTTTCTCATCGTCTGTAGTAGGTGTGCCATACTTGTTTTTGAAATGTCTAATTGCACTTTTAGCATCGTCACGGATGTCTTTCACAAAAACAGCCGTGTGTGTTTTGGTCTTGATCTGATCCAAATAATATACTTCTTTGATACCTGTGGAAAAGTTTTCAAAGTTTGTGTCTAAATCTTTGTGGGTTCCTAAATCAGGATTTCTCCATACATAGTCTTCCGTCCACTTACCGTAGTCAAACTCCACCCAATACCCCCAATCTTCTTCATCAAACTCCCCTATTACCCCTCTATCAACGAAATCTGGCCCAGTAATACCTGTCAACAACCAAGTATAAGCATACTCCTTAGGCTTTATAATCTCATTAAAAGTAGTAACTCCTGTGATTTTTTCTGAATATTGATATTCTTCTGAAGCATATACTGGTAAAGAGAAATGATATTTTACCCCAGATTCATTAGTGACCACATATGCTCCTATTTGGTGATTACTTGTTCCATTTCTATTAAACCCTGAACTATTGGTATCGATAAACCCAACACTTTTTAGACGAGCGTTATTAAACTTTATTTCATAATTTGTAAAATATTCAATGTTTTTTGACCCAGCCAGTTTCCCGTCAATCATCCCTGCCAGCTCACCGTCACCCGTCACTTCTGAAGCCGCATCATTAAAATCAAAATTCAACAAATCTGAACCGTTTGTAAAACTAGGGGGATCAAACAAAAAACGATTTGAAAAATCACCTATAAACCTAAAACCCAGTTGATTAGAATGTACGCCGTTCGAGTAATGAATGGTATTATATCTATCATCATCTTTTGAGTTTTGGCGGTGTAAATACCCTTTGAAAATATAGGGTTGGATATTACCCGAAATGCCTTGAGCATTAATGCTATAATGATCATAGCTTGGGAAGGATCCTCCTAGTACCTTATCTGGATCAGGGTTGTCAACGATTCCACCACTTTCACTTGGATCAAGCAAGGAGTATGTATCATAGGCCTTGTCATCATAATAATGCCAATCAGTTCGTTCATATGTAGGGTAGTACAAAGACCCATTCGTTGCTGTATTTTCTATCTCATCAATCCAGTAACGCTGATTTCTGAACCCTAAATGCAAAAAAGGAATTGGTAACGTAAAGCTAATTCCAGATGTGCTGATTTTTCCTGTTTTACTATTCCCAACATTTGATGCTCCAACCACAGAAAGCGAAGCGGCTCCACCAGACCCAGAGGAAATAGAAGCACCCATCATATTAGACGATCCCTTACCTTTTCCATAATCATAGCTCACCCCCACACCAGAATAACCCGACACGGATTTGAAATTTGTAGAAATACCTACACTTCCAGACAATTGCATACCTGTAGACTCTGTTTTACCCGTGCCTACACTAAGACCTGCGCTTGCATATGGGTTTCCCCATGGGTCAACACCAACTCGTCCTCCTGCACTAAGTGGGCTGTCTTTTTGTCCAAGCGAAACCCCAAAGCCTACGAAACCGCCAACTCCAAAACCTTGATAAGTATCATGCCCCACGGCAAGGCCTACTGTAGCACCACCAACCCCTGCAATCCCTAAAGTATACCCAACTTCGACACTAGTTCTTTCCCCTCCTTCCCAAAAGAATCTATTTGTATTTGTTACGTCCTTATGATCATCAGCGAAGCCATTCACCGTCCTATTAATCGCCCCGGGGTTCAAAGTCCAGCCTAACCCTACCCACGAAGCTTCCTCTCCAGGCATGATGCCCGCGTGATAAGAAAGAGACAAGGGGTAGCCTCCGGATGGCCCAGGCACTTCTAGCAAAGGAATGTTGTAAGTAAAATCTCCCGTCTGTAGGTTCACCATATCCGTGGTATCTATCGGCTCGAAGCTGGTGGCTTCGGGAGCCGTAGGCCCAGAGGTGAGGGCATAAGATACCGTTGGCAAAAAAGTCGAAAACAGGAAATTGATCAGCAAAAAAGCGGATACGACTCGGATGTATTTTCTAAGGGTGTGCATAAGGCTAATTTTTGACTTTACTTTTTTTAATCTTTGGACTCATTATTAATCGTGACAATACAACATCAATAAGCTTCTAGCTTTCGATTCGAAGACTTCTTTGCTTTTTCTATTCATCCCCTAAAACCTTCAGATGACCTCCTTGCAATACCACTTTACTCTTTTCAGATCCTGGAAAATCTCCTTCTACTACTTTTAAATAGTCTCGTAATTCAAGATATCCTCCATCACTTATAAGTAATTGCCCCTTCTTACCTGTTATCCCTTGTTCTACTTTCAATGATTGGCAATAAACAGTATTTGAAATTGTGACGGTATTACCTACGATTCTAACCTTATCATTTACCCCAGGAGCTACCCCATCAGGCCATATACTAGCATCCTCCCAATTACCATCTGCCAATGAGTATACGGGGCATACTGTGTTATACTCAGAGGCGGGGTCGATTGAGCCGACTGCATTTTCAATGTTTAACTCTTGATCTTCATAAATAGTAAGGCACAACAACAAATCATGGCCTGTGGCATTCAAAGAAGTCAGATTAGGTAGCATTGAAATATCTAATTTAATTAACTGATTGTCAGAACAATCCAATCCGGTCAAAAATGAATTGGAAGCAAGGTTCAATTCCTGCAACTGATTATGACTGCATGAAAAAGAAAGCAAACTGGTCAACCCACTTAAATCAATCTCTGTGAATTGATTATCATCAACATCAATTGTGGTAAGGCTAATATTATTAGATAGATCTAGCGTTGCCAGTTGATTGCCTGCTAGGTTTAAATCCTCCAATAAGGTGTTGGCCGTTAAATCCAATGCCGCTAATTGGTTAAAAGAAGCATTCAGAGAAGTTAAGGAAGTGAATTCCTGAATGCCTTCCATATTGGCAATATTCTTATTTGACACATCCAGCGTCGTTAATTCTTTTACTACATGCTTATACACCAAACCATCATGAACATTGTCGTAACCCAAGTCAATCAGCGCCTGCTCGAAGTTTTCGTCAAAAATAGCAACCACCTCTTGTGTAGTAATTGAAACATCATCAATAGCTATATCTCCAGCATAGCCATCTCCAGTAGTTCCATGATACCGAATAAGTACAGTCGTATTTTTATAGCTCGTTAGGTCTAAGTACTTTTCATGCCAGGCATCTCCTTGATCGCCTGATATCGACCATATGGTCGTCCAACTATTTCCGTAATTAGTGGAAACATCTACTTTCAGAGTTCCCATATTGGCACCATACATATGATAATGAAAAATAAAAAATGGATGAGAGATATTTGATAGATTCAAAACAGGACTTTCATAGATCCCAACCTTGCTCGGATAGTTAGGGCTCGATGCTTCGAGATATACATATCTACTCCCTTCATAAGCACTCGATGGACCTGTGTTTTCTGATGGAGTACTCCCTGATCTATCTTGCCAACTAATACTTTGACCTCCTACATTATGCCAATATTCATGATTTTCAAAGGTATAGGAATAACTCTCCTGTGGTGAGCTTATAACTTCAATAGCATCAATTGCAATATAACTCATATCTCCTGAGCCTGCAGTTCCTATAAATGAGAGGGTAACTATTCCATGCCCAAGGAAATTTACATCAAGATCTACCTCTACTGATTTCCAACTATTTCCCTGGTCTCCTTCTATACTCCACATAGAAAATGGCTCACCTTCTTCATTTGTCAAAACTAGCTCTAAAGAGCCTATATCAGCACCATACATGTGATAGGAAAATTTCAACTTAGGACTTGAATAAAGACTGAGATTATATTCCGGTGAAATTAGTTCTCCTGTCTGATTCCCATCAGGTGCTTCCATATAGCAGTACTTACTACCTTCAGGAGCAACCATAGGGCCTGTAGCTCCTGAAACCCACTCCACTTGATTACTCGCTGGATTCCACCAAGTGGCTGGTGTAGATTCAAAATTTTCAGCATACGGAAAAGCAGCTTCTAGTATTGGGTCAGAATAAGTAATGCTTACTACAGGGGCATAACTCGTATGCTCAGAAGAACCATAGTTTCTTGCACAATAAGTAGTTTCATTTACCATTTTCATCATGAATCCAAAATTGGTAGTAGGGTTATTTACAAAGTCTTGAACCAAACCTGTGATATTGATAACTCTAGTCTCATATTGTGAGGTTGACTCTGGCACAAACACTCTACCAGAGGTTGTGGTAGAAGGCTGATTATTCCACGTTACCGATGTTTCTCCCCAAGCCGAAGTGATCTTCTCTAAATAAACCTCATTACTACTCGTATAAGACGAATTATGAGCATATACATAAGTCCAAGAAGGGTCTGTCCTAAAAGTAATTGTAGCGTTAGTGATGACACTCCCTTCAGGAACTGCACTACAATCGATTCTCATCAAACTCCGAAAATAATCACTCCCCCCCTCCGCAGTCCAAGTTGCGGCTTTAAACACTAAGCTACTACCATAATTACTCGTTGGCTTTGTTGATCTCAAATAAGTATCATCGATTGCTGATGTGCCACTAATTGTAATAGTAGTTTGTGCATTCCCTTCTAAAGAGATGAAAACGAGGCAACATACAATTACCAAAACACTTTGCACATAACGGTATGACTTACAGATCCAATTCATCATCCTCAAATTTTCTTTTTTGGTTTTTATATGCTTCTTGACGGGCTTTTCCTAATTCTTCTCGCAAACTAAGAAAAGTATCAAACTGATCCTCATCTAAAATTGATGCCAACTCAACTTTTGTTTTATTATTAATCAACTTTAAACGATCCTGTTTTTGATCTTTCGCAACCTCCTTATTGCTCTTTAGTTTTTTTATAGCCTTGCTTCTCTTGATTAAAACCTGTTCTACACGTTCCTTCTGAGTGGCAGAAAGGCTTAATTCAACACTTAACTTTTCTAACATCGCCTGTCTTTTATCCAAAATCTCAACTGAGGTGCTATCAGACGAAGCGAAGAGTTGAATAGGTAAAATGAGTAAGAATAAAATTGCTAGTATTTTCATATGTGACAGTATAAATTGTTTCGCCTTATACACTATATAAAAACCAACCCTTAAGACTTCAAAACAATTCATCACCTTGCGATAGCAAGGAATATGATTGAAAAACATGAAAATTTACCGAAATGATCAACAGGCATGGAGACTATGGCAGAACACCCAGACACCTATGGCTCTCCTTTTTCAAGAGTCGGAAATCTTACTTCTTACTTAAGTATATAGAGTCTTAAAAGAATGTAATAAGCATAGAAAGTATAGTTGGTCGTTTGTTTTGGTTGATATTATGAGTTCTCATCTTTCATTTAAAAAAATGGCAATCACAATAATATCAATAAAGTAATCACTATCCAAATTGGTTGAAAAATAACCAGTTCAATCACCATTAATCTTATGAGTCAGTCTGTAAAGTTGGGAGGATCTTACTATTAATCTTCTTTGTCTAAAAAAATAGCATTGGGAAAAGAGTTATCGAGTTTGTTGTTGTTTGGGGGTATGTTGGATTATTTCGAAGTGGTTTCCATGAAGCTAAAAGAGAAACAATATTTCATTTATTCTAGAAGAAAAGAATATTACTCCCGAGCAGTTTAAAGAGGATAAATTTTAATGATTCCCTGAAATTGACAATATAAAAATTTGCAAGAAGTAATTGTATCATATTAGGTTAGTTTTTAAAGATTTTAAATTAAAAATTGTCTCCTCTCCGTTCTGAGAGACAATTTTTAATTTAAAATCTTCATTATGAAATATCCTAAATTGAACGAACCAGGATTTTTTTACATCCTAAACATCAATGGCTTTACTAAATTTGGCATTACTCAGAATTTTAAAAACAGAATGAAAAGTTACGCCTTAGAATATGAGAAAAGCCAAAGACCATTCAATGCTGCAATTCACTATGTTGAAGAATATGAAAAGTTTTGGCAACTAGAATTTGTAGAAACCATGTTAAGACGAAAACTTAACCCTTGGGTTTCTTCTGGCTATGAAACGATCAGGCATGACATTCCGACTCAAAAAGTGATTGACTGTTACAAGAGACTTAAATCCTTTTTAGTTGAATATAACAGCTTCGAACATATCAAAGAATACTATCCTATTGGAAGGCTACGGTTCAAATTATATAAACTCTACTTCATAGAAATTCAAAAGAAGTTAGATGCCATTGAATTTATATAAAATTATTATCTCGTTGCTCATTAAAAGCAGCCATTTGATTTACTAAATGTTTTACCTTACAATTCTATTTATTTGATTATTAATAAGATATGTAGTCCCCTACGGACTACAAAAAAAGCCACTCAGTTGAGTGGCTTTTTTTGTATCTCACTATTCGCCCTGAAATAATTTGACATCATTGTCACTTTTTTAGGACGAGAGTTGGTCTTCATTTGATCAATTTTTAATGACTTTCATTGTTTCAATCGTTTGGCTCCCGTTTAGCATTAAAACGTAAACGCCTTTATCAAATTTTTCTAAATCCAACTTTATCTCTGTCGCCTTAGTATCAATCACATCACTCAACACCACTCTCCCATTTATGTTGTACAATGCATAGTTGCCATATTCAGCCTTTTCTAATTTAATAGTCATCCGTCCTTCTACCGGATTTGGATAAACTTGAAAATTATTCCCTGAATCCTCAGCGATGATTGGTTGCTCTGCAGTACCTGATAACCTAGCACCAGCGCTTGTCCCAAACACTTGAACCTCAGCTAAAGAGAGTGCTTCGGTATAATTGAGCTGAACCCTGATAATCTGGCCTTGAACATTGCCAGCATTAGTTGAAGCTGTTGGATATTCAGTGAAGTCTTGAGAAAATGTGGTTACACCGCTACTATTGATTACAGATACTGTGTAATCTGAAAGCCTGCTTGCAGTATTACCTGTTCTACCAAATATATTAATGTCTCCAATGCTGTATTCTGCGCCAAGATCTACCTCCCACCAGGGATTGCTTGAATTTGCTGTATGGGTTACAGATCCACCTCCCCAGGCTCCGTTTGTGTTATCATCAATGGCACGAGAAGCCACGCCATTATAATCTGTAGATGATTGCGTAGCTGTGCCGTTAAGGGCAAGGTTAGAACTTCCTCCTGATGTTACTGTTATAGCAGTCGCATCGGTATGACCACCATCTTGGGTGGTTGCAGTAATCGTTGCTGATCCTACACCCTGTGCACTTACCAATCCATTTGAATTTACTGTAGCAACTGAACCGTTACTTGTACTCCATGTTACATTTTGGTTGGTTGCATTTGATGGGATAACTGTTGCACTGAGTTGCTGGGTGCCACCTACAGTTATTGAAGCGCTACTTGGTGATACGCTAACGCCAGTAACTGATACTGACGAATCATCGCCTTCAAACACCTGTACTTCAGCCAATGACAAGGCAAGATCTGATGTATTTAGTTGGATCCTGATCACCTGCCCCATTACATTACCTGCATTGATAATACTCGTTGGGTATTCAGTTAAATCTTGAGAAAAGACCGTTGCATCGGCGGCATTAATCACAGATACTGTGTAGTCTGATAGCCTTGCCGCACAGCATGCATCCGTCCTGCCATATATATTGATATCACCAATGCTATATTCAGACCCCAAGTCTACCTCCCACCATGGGTTTACTTCATTACCAGTAGTATGAGTAACAGAACCATTGTTATAATTACCATCTGTACTGCCATCTATTGCACGGGAAGCCAGTCCACCCCAGCCTGTTGATGATTGTGTCGCGATTTTACCCAGAGCTATGTTATCATCATTCGGAGGAGGAGTTCCGCCAACTGTTAGTTTAATTACTGTGTTAATCAAATCCCATGAATCTCCTGAGCTAAGCGTCAAACTAACCTGGCTCGAAGTCTGAACAAGGCTAACAGCATTACCAGTAAGCAAGTTGACCGCAGAAGAAAATTCTTTACCGTCATCTGGCGCAGAAATAGTTAATGTACTTCCTGAAGGTGGCTTAAGTATGTGGAGATATTCATAGTTACCATCTGCTGATTGAGTAGCAGCTCCCCATTCCAGTTCATTGATCCGTGTTCCGTGCGGTGACAGGTATGATGTGCTTGGGTGTGTGCCTTTGATCGACTCACCCACTGCTCTAACCATGGCTCCCAGATCGCTCATACGAGTCATTAAATCGCCGTTCCACATTTGACCACCTGGGTATGGACCAAACGACCATGAGGTCCCTCCACCTTCTTCGCATGTTGCTGCTTGCATAATGGTGTACTTATACATCTCTACTGCACTATGACCATACGTTCCAGGCACTGACCACCAATACTGGTCAGTCACATTAGCAACGGATTTATCTAACCCAGGCCAGGTTTCGGCATCATTAGCATTGATATCACCAAATCCCTCTTTAGAATTGAACAAATGAGGTCTTCTTATTTCAGCGGCGCCAAAATCCGTCACTTCGTTAGCTTCATTAATCGATATCATGGCACAATTCGGGAGTCTAGATAAGACGGTCTCCCTCAAGCGGGCTTTGTCGGTTTCCACCTTGCGGCTGCCGCTATCAAACCACATCCCACTAATCTTCGTACCATAGCGGTCTATCATTTCAGCATAGACATCATTAATGAAGTTATTAAAGGTGACATTGTTTGTACCATCATAGCCAACATCATCCTTATCTTCATCGCTGAAGTTTTTCGCTTCGTTTGGCTGAGTATACAAAATGATTTGAATACCCTTTGCAATTAGACCATCCATTACTTCACCAATTAAATCGCGCTGAGAACAGTGACCTGGACCTACCCATTCATCCATTTTCTGACTTGGGTATAGAGGAAACATCCCTCCATGCCATGCTGTGAAGATGACATACTCCGGACCAATTTCGTCCATAGCGTCCACGAATTGATCCACATCGAAAGCATCGGCCACCTCATCTACGCTTTGTGGATAAGAGCCATCTTGATATTGTGTAATCGGAAATCCACTATCTGCTCCAGGTACGTTACCCCAGCCATAATGTACAAATACTCCAAATTTCTGAGACACCCAGGGAATCTCCTGCGAAAAAGTTTCCGAAAAACTTATTAAAGAAATAAGAATTGATAGAATAATAAATTTAGTTTTCATAACGAGTTAATTGATAAGTTGATTTAATTAATATCATTTAAGTTTTAGGTTCTAAATAAGGACCAGTTGTTGCTGACCCCTATTTATTAAGCAGTTTATTTTTTGATTACTTTTCTGATTTGTGATGTAGACTCTCCCGTCACTTTAATGAGGTAGATTCCTTTTTTGAAATCATTTAGGTCAACAGTCGCAGCGCCATTAGAAATGTGGCCAGTCATAACCACTTGCCCTGAAGTATTTAGAACATGGTAATGCGCATGCTCTCCTTTTTCCAATTTAATATTCAACTGTCCCTCTACCGGATTTGGATAGATATTAAACACGGAGGCACTTACTTCACTTAACACGTCTGAACCTCCTACTCTAGCACCACTTGTACATCCTGATACAGCAGCATCTGGCCCAGTTACTTCCATATAATCAATATTGCCCAACCCTGAGGCAGAGGTGGCTTCAAGCCTTACGGTTTTAACACCAGCACCTAGCGTTACGGTGGTTGATACGGTAATCCAAGAAGACCAACTTCCTGAAGCACTTGATAAAACATTATTCGCAACGGTAGCTCCACTTACAAGAAGGTCTCCTGGTCGGCTATTCGTGCTCGCATATCTCCAGCTAAAAGTGTAATCACCAGCCGCGCCACTAATTTCCCAATTAACTCCATTGCCAAGCACATTGCTGGTGTTGGCAAATCCATCGCCTGTGTAGCCAGCGTTATTACTATGAACACCACCTTCCACTGAACAAAATCCTGTTTCGTTTTCCTGAATGGTAATGGTGTTGATGGCTGGGTTTGAGCCTACGCTGCCATATACCTCAACCTCAGCTATGTTTAGTGCCCATGATAAGTTTGATGTGATCCGGACATATCTGCCCGTTATCCCACCCACATTAAATGTTGAAGACGGGTTTGGATAGCTGGTTACAGCGTTGGAATACACTACGTTGCTGCTATTATCACTAACCGTAATTGTAAAATCTGTCAACCGATCAATACAGCAAGCATCCGTTCGGTTATATATCACGATATCTTCGATGCTTGCTTCTACGCCAAGGTCTACCTCCCACCACGGGTTGGCTTCGGCAGCGGTGTGAGTGACCGAACCACCTGTATACTTTCCATTGGTATTTCCATCGATCGCACGAGAAGCATCACCGCCATAATCTATTGAAGATTGTGAAGCCGTCCCAGACAATGCCAGGTTGTCTCCCGCGGACTCATTTGTAACCGTAACTGAACAATTATCAGTAAACGAACCATCATTTGTCGTTGCTGAAATTGTAGCGGAACCCACGCCAATCGCCGTAACCAATCCACTTGAACTAACCGTAGCCACTGATGTGTTACTACTGCTCCAGCTTACCGATTGATCAGTTGCATTGGACGGACTCACTGTGGCTGTTAGTTGTTGTGAATTTCCTACGGCTAATGATGTACTTGAAGGTGCAAGACTAACCCCAGTCACAGCAACGCCTGAACTTTCACTCTCATAAACCTCCACTTCTGCCAAGGTTAATGCCCATGATAAGTTTGATGTAATCCGGACATATCTGCCCGTAACCCCTCCAACTACAAATCTTGAGGACGGATTAGGATAGCCGGTTACAGCTCTGGTATGAACTACATTGTTACTATTATCACTAATTGTAATAGTAAAATCCGATAGCCTATCTACGCAACAAGCATCCGATCGATTATAAATTACTATATTATCAATATCTGCTTCTTCACCAAGATCTACTTGCCACCATGGATTGTCTTCAGCATTCGTGTGAGTGACCGATCCTTGGTTGTATGTGCCATTTGTATTGCCATCAATGGCACGTGAAGCATCACCACCATAATCTGTTGAAGATTGAGATGCTGTACCATTCAATGCCACATTAACAGTGCCTTCATAGATGAAATCAATTTGTGTCCATACAAAACCAATTGGATCATTTTCCTGAATAGCTCCAGGAGTACTTCGTCCCTCTAAAATATATTTGATGAGCAACTCTTTTAATTCTGCGACTTTGGCTACCTCTGTTGCCTCGAGGTTGTTTGTTTCGCTCGGATCATCATTTAAATTATAGAGTTGAATCGCCGGCAACCCATCTGTTTGAGCTGATGTTGGATAACTCCATCCTCCAGAACCGGGACACATAATTAATTTCCAATCACCCTTTTGGATAGCAAATTCACCATCAATAGAATGTGTAACTGCCGCCTCTCTTGAGTAAGCACCCGGGTTATTTTCGAACAAGGGCATCATGCTATAACTATCTTCCCCTTCATCATCTAACAAATTATACCCTACTATATCCGCACATGTAGCCATTAGATCAGCGGTAGAAATAAGTTCATCAGACACTTGACCCGCTTGTATTTTATCTGGCCATTTAGCTATAAAAGGCACTCTGTGACCACCTTCATAAATATCCGACTTCATGCCTCGGAATATGCCACTAGGGTCATGTCCCTGACCAGCCAATTGGGCAAAACCTGCTTTGGGTGAACAACCATTATCCGCAGTAAAAATTATCAGGGTATTGTCCTCAATTCCGGATGCTTCCACTTGGTCTAATAGTCTACCTATGTAGTCATCGACCATGATTACAAAATCAGGGTACAAATTGTTAAGTCCACTTACCCCTAGGAATTCCTCGGTGGGCAAAATGGGCGTATGGGGTGATGGCAATGGTAGATACAAGAAAAACGGTTCGTCTCCATTGGCATTTTCTGCAACGTAGTTTATAGCCAGATTAATAAAGTTGGGAGTCACTTCTTCGTGCACAAAATCATCGGCAGTCAGACCGTTTCTCCAGGATCCCTGGCCTGATCCCTGGGTATATTTTGTGGGTATACTTGTAGGCATTCCGTTTTCAACATATACATAAGGCGCCATATCCAAAGACCCACAATGACCAAAGGCATGATCAAACCCCAAATCGTTTGGCCCATTGGTTAGGGGCTGCGAAAAATCTATTGCTCCACCTGACATGGCCCAATCCCATCCTAAATGCCACTTCCCGATAAAGGCTGTTGAATACCCATTATCCTGTAACATAGATGCAACGGTTTGTCTGTCATTTGGAATAAGAGATTCGGATTCACCGTCTAAAACACTTTCTTTTAATTCAGTCCGCCAATTGTATCGCCCTGTTAAGATGCTATATCTTGTGGGGGTGCATACAGATGAGGTCGTATGCGCATTGGTAAACATCATGCCTTCTGTTGCAAGGCCATCGATATTGGGCGTATTTATCTTACCATTTTCGTAATAGGCTGAAATGTCACCATAGCCCAGATCATCGGTTAAAATGTAAATAATATTAGGTTGATCCTGTGAAAAACTCGTCAAACTTAGTGTCACACAAAATATTATGAGACTTAAGATATTTCCATATTTTCTAGCGTTCATAATTTCTAAGGTTAGTTTTAAAAAATAAGGACCAGCTACTGCTGATCCCTATTTATTAAGCAGTTTACTTTTTGATAACTTTTCTGATTTGTGATGTAGAATCTCCCGTCACTTTAATGAGGTAGATTCCTTTTTTGAAATCATTTAGATCAACGGTAGCAGCGCCATTAGAAATGTGGCCAGTCATAACCACTTGCCCTGAAGTATTTAGCACATGGTAATGCGCATGCTCTCCTTTTTCTAATTTAATATTCAACTGTCCCTCTACCGGATTTGGATAAATATTAAACACGGAGGCACTTACTTCACTTAACACGTCTGAACCTCCTACTCTCGCACCACTTGAGCATCCTGAAACTGCAGCATCTGGCCCTGTCACTTCCATGTAATCGATATTGCCCAACCCTGAGGCAGAGGTGGCTTCAAGCCTTACGGTTTTAACACCAGCACCTAGCGTTACGGTGGTTGATACGGTAATCCAAGAAGACCAACTTCCTGAAGCACTTGATAAAACATTATTCGCAACGGTAGCTCCACTTACAAGAAGGTCTCCTGGTCGGCTATTCGTGCTCGCATATCTCCAGCTAAAAGTGTAATCACCAGCCGCGCCACTAATTTCCCAATTAACTCCATTGCCAAGCACATTGCTGGTATTAGCAAATCCATCACCGGTGTAGCCAGCGTTATTGCTATGAACTCCACCTTCCACTGAACAAAATCCTGTTTCGTTTTCCTGGATAGTAATAGTATTTATGACTGGGCTTGAACCACCGCCTTCATAGACCTGAACTTCGGCTAAAGACAAGGCAACATCAGTAGTATTTGATTGAATCCTGATCACTTGACCTATGGCATCACCGGCATTGGTGGTAGCTTCTGGATATGTAGTGAAGTTTTCCGTGTAGGTAGTCACGCCATTACCGTCGATTACGGATAGTGTGTAATCTGAAAGTCTACCAGCACAGCACTCATCTGTTCTTCCGAAAATGTTGATATCACCAATGCTGTATTCTGATCCAAGGTCCACTTCCCACCAAGGATTGGCTTCTGGGGAAGTGTGCGTGACAGAGCCGTCTTCCCATACACCATTGGTGTCGTTATCGATCGCTCGAGAGGCAGCGCCAGCGTAAGCCGTTGAAGATTGTGTGGCTGTGCCTGACAATGCCAAGTTTGACTCCACAATTTCTCCTTCGTACACCTCCACTTCAGCTAATGATAGTGGATTGGTGTCGTCTAGTTTTACCTGTATGATTTGGCCTACAGCATTACCACCATCAACAATAATAGATGGGTCTGGGTAGGAGGTGAAAGATTGTGAAAATGTTGCATTTCTATTACCGTCCATTACGGTAACGGTAAAATTGCTTAACCTATTATTGTAAGGAACATCGGTTCTGTTGTAGATGACAATGTCTCCAATAATATGCTCCGATCCCAAATCAACTTCCCACCAGGGCTCGACCTCGTTCACTGTATGGGTGACCGAACCTTCTGACCATGCACCATCGGTAGTGCCGTCTATAGCCCGTGAGGCAACCCCGCCATAATCGGTTGAAGATTGGCTAGCAGTACCATTCAAAGCCAGGTTGCCACCACCTATAGTAATGCCACTGTAGGTTAATTTTATTACTGCATCTATTGCGTGCCAAGTATCACCTGCGGCTAAGGTTATATTTATCTCGTTGGATGTCTGAGAGAAGCTGCAAGCGTTGCCAGTGCGCAAGTTGACCGCAGAAGTGTATTGTCTACCGTCGTCTGGTGCTGCAATGGTCAATGTATTACCAACAGGCGCTTTCAATACATGAAGATATTCAAAGTCACCATCGGCTGAACGGGTGGCTATTCCCCATTCCAAACTGTTGATCGTTGTACCTTCAGGAGATGGCCAAGAGTTGCTGGGCACTGTGTTTTTAATAGATTCTCCCACTTCATCAATTTGGTTTCCCAAATCGACCATGGCATCTTTCAAACCGGGGTTGTAGGATACCGGAATACCTGGATAAGGCCCATAAGCCCAAGCTACTCCACCGCCTTCTTCGTTGACTCCAGCTTGTAGTACGGTGTACTTAAACATCATCGTACCGTCATAGCGGATACTTCCTGGTTCGGCAGCCCAACTTCTATCCATCACAAAAGAAACAGACCTCTCATAACCAGGCCAGGTATCCTCGTCACTATTAGAAACGATATACCCATCTCTAGGGAAAGTAACTGAAGGTACTTTGGTCTCAAGGGCGCCAAAATCTGCGGACTCATTGGCAAAGCCATTGGCAATCAAGACGGCATTAGGCAGTATGGCTCTGATCGTATTGCCTATGCGCTCCGTATCTGTACAACCATAGGACAACCCTTTATCAAACCAAAAACCTTTGACTTGTGACTTATAACGGTCTGTCAATTCAGCAATCAACTCATTCAGAAAGTCGTTGTAGGTTTCTGTTTGCGTGTTTCTATCAATATAGCCTACCGCTGCTTGTTCAGCAGGAGAAAAGTTATGTGCTTCTGAAGGTTGGATATACCAATAGACGTCAAGCCCTATAGCGTCGCAAGCGTCTAGCAATTCCTGCAAGACATCTCGCTGAGAACAATGTCCTGTACCCAACCAACTATCCATCACATCACTTGGGTATAATGGGTGTTGCCAACAATGCCATGCTGTGAATATAAGATACTCTGGATTCATGTCTTCAAGGTCATCCACGAAGCCTTGCACATCAAAGTTATTGGCAGTCTCATCTACGTTTTGTGGGTAAGTCCAATCTGGATATGGCGAAATCGGACATCCGTACTGACTTGCAGCTGTGCCACCCCAGCCATAGTGCACAAATATGCCATAGCTTTTTTGGCCATAATCATGTTGTTGTGCTTTCGATTGAATCATCAATCCTGCTACTAAAAAGAGCGTTAAAAATGCGGTTAGTTTTGTTTTCATATCGTTTTAGTTTAGTTGAAAAAAATATTTAGAGTTAAATAGTTACATGCATAACCTTTGGTTATTGATTTGTTTTGTCGGCATTAATCTGCCTGCCGAAAGTGAATAGAATTATCCTCAATAGATTTCATAATTTCTATTTCAAAATATTTGAATACACACACTTCTCCTGATATATCCCGGCGATCACCCATGAGAGTAGCGGATATACTTTTGATATTATTGGCCTATCAAGCCATTAAAAGAATGACTTTATAATACCAAATTGACTCCAAGAAATGGTGTGTCAGCAGTTGTCGACGCCGTGTTGTTGTATTGATTGGAAGTAGAGAATACCTTCCAGATCTGAGAAGATTTATGGTTGCAATAGGTACCGTTTTAACCAACCTCTCATTTTTAGTTTTGACAATTTAGACCTGCGTCTTGGTCTGATTAGAATTCTTTGAAGAACACTTAAATTCTTGCCTTGAAATTTTTCTATAGCTGCTGAACTATATTTAGTTATTAAGATTCATTGTTTCTATCGTTTAAATGATCACTTGTTTTGAGTTTTGATCAATTTAAGTGGCCCATTATTACTAGCCACCAGAATCCCTATGCCATCAACTAGTTGAATCTCGCTGAGTGCTTTTACGTCATATGGAAGGTTGATCCCACTGACAGCCATAGGTATTGCGGAAAATTCGGCATCGGCAGTGCCTTCGAGCATCACTCCGATACCCGCATCGTTTCTTGTCGTCTCTATTTCGGAAGCGTAGAGATTTCCTGCCATCACAAGGTCTGTAAGACCATCCCCATTATAGTCTCCAGAGACAAACCCATTGACGGAAGATATTTGGGCCTCATTCGGTAATGCCTTGATGACAAACTGGCCGTCTCCCAAATTCTCAATGTAGCTTGAGGCAAATGTTTTGGCTTGATAATGAAGCGAGTTTTCCAAGCCTTTAGTCGTGTATATATCTTTCAGGGAAGCAATGGCGAATTCATCATAAGATTTGAATTTTTTCTTGATCGCAGGAATTTGCTCCGAAGAACATTGCCTCCCTCTCACTGGATATTGGATGCCTTCTTGATAGTAGCCCAATACAATGTCCTGTTTTCCATTGGCATCGTAGTCGGACAAATAAACATCGAACGATTCTTCCTTCGACGCCTTGTACTTATAATTCAGACCCAAATTGCCTGCCACGTAGTCCATATCTCCATCTTGGTCAAAATCAAATGGATGTATGCTAAACCACCAGCCTACGGTTTCATCGAAGCCATATGCACTGGTCACGTTTTCGAACGAGCTACCCGTATTTTCATAAAATGAAATGGGCATCCACTCACCTACCACCATCAAATCGATCAATTGATCATTATTGAAATCGGTCCAGACGGCAGATGTTACCAAACCAGCAGACGACAGTTCTGGCGCCATGTGCTCGGTAACGTCTTTGAATATCACCTGACTCTCCGTGCTTTCGTTGAGTAACAAATAACTTTTGGCAGGTTTAGGATAAAGCCTTGGTAACAATCTTCCGCCAACAAATAGATCCAGATCCCCATCCTGATCGAAATCGAAAGGCACCACACATGATCCACTTGTGGTCAGCATAGGCAAGGCCTTTTCATCTTTTACCATTTGCCCGGTGCCATCATTAATATAGAGTCTGTCTTGATAAAGGGCATCCGAATCGTCAAATTCACTTCCTCCACTGACCACATAAAGGTCATCATCGCCGTCGTTGTCTGCATCGAAAAATACGGCACCTATATCTTCTTGCAATGCGTCCGCCTCCCATGGCTGAGATTCTGATTTTTCAAAGGTGCCATCAGATTTCTGGATATATGCTGTCCCTGCAAATGTGGACGCACCACCTACAAAAAAGTCTTGCAGGCCATCGCCATTAATATCCCCTACAGCCAATCCAGGCCCCATATTTGACATTTTATGTGGCAACAAGGTTTCGAATTGAAAATCATCGAACTCATTTTCCTGATGTTGAAAATCTATACCTGACGCTTTAGTAAAATCCTGAAATATTGTTTCCGTTTTAGGGCTCGATTCTGCAGGCACTAGGCTGTCTTTGTAAAACAAAACAATTCTTTGATTGGCCTTCACACCTTTGACGGTCTGTGATTTGCCATCTGGCCATGTGACGGATACTTTGTCGATTTTTTCTACGTCGCCCAGACCAAAATGCACCAAAGGTTCGCTCGATGATTGGAAGCCTCTAGTCAGGGTGAGCTCTTGATACTGAATGCTGTCTCCAATTTCTATTTGAATCTTTGACCCCAGACCAAATTTATTTTTCGCGTTTCCTGAAAGGCTAATCTGAATGTAGTTGTTTTGATTTTGCTCTCTACTTAGATTTTTGTGAATGGTAGCCACAGAATCAATATTGGACACGACCAAATCGAGATCTCCATCATTGTCCAAGTCTGCCACTGCTGAGCCGTTAGAATAACCGAAAAAATCCAAGCCCCATGCTTGAGAAGCATTGGAAAAAGAAAGGTCATGCTTATTTTGAAAGACATAATTGCTGATTTTCTCTGAGGGCATAGCAGCCACTAGTTCTAGCGCTCTTTGACTGAGATCCGCAGACCAGGTGTTTTTTATCTTGGCGAAATAATCCTTATTGTTGATATCTCTGCGGGTACCATTGGTGATGAATACATCCTTCCACCCATCGTTGTCCAGATCAGCAATCAGTGGTGACCAGCTCCAGTCTGTCAAAGCCATCCCGGCCAACCGGGCAATGTCGCTAAAGACTGGCAATCCATCTTTGCCGATGCCATTATTGAGCTGAACTGCATTTTGCATGTATTGATAGTGCAAATCCGAGTTTACACTTTCCCAAAACAAAGGAGGGTTCATACTGGCCATATTGGCTTTACTTCGTCTGTTATCTTTTGGTGTCATGTCCAATTGGATCAAGTCCAATAACCCATCATTGTTGATATCTCCTGCATCCGTACCCATCCCGTAGAGTGCAGTATGGTTTGTCACTTCGCGAGACCGTTCTGAAAAAGTGCCGTCTGCATTGTTGAAATAAAAATAATCGGGAGAATGAAAATCGTTAGAAACGTATAGGTCTGGCCAGCCATTTTGATCAAAATCACCCACAGACACATTCAAGGACAAACCATAAGACATAAGTCCAGCGGCTTCAGTAATATCTGTAAAAGAATTACCGTCATTCCGATAAAATCTATCCGTGTCTTTGGCTGTCACTTGCTCCATCAGGTATCTGTACTTTGCTGGACGTGTGTCAAAAGGAGTTGGCGGATAGTTAGCCACATAAAGATCCAAGTCGTTGTCATGATCGAAATCAAAAAAAACTGCTTGGGTCGTATGCCCTTGATCAGCTACGCCCCATTGTTCAGCACTTTCGGTGAAGGTTAAATCTCCATTGTTCAGATATAAAAGATTTGACGTTGGGTTGAATTTCCCTGAAACTGAAACATAAATATCAAGAAACCCATCACCATTTACATCTGCCATGGTGGTACCCGTAACCCATCTTTGATCTCCTGATAGCCCGGCTTTTTCGGTAATGTCCTCAAATTGAAAATCTCCCTTGTTCAGGTAAAGTTTGTTCTCCACCTGGTTTCCAGTAAAATAAATATCGACCAAACCGTCATTATTTATATCGCCTGTAGATACCCCACCACCCATATAGATGTATGGGAATGTGAAATAATTAAGGGAGTCATTTTCAGTGAGCTGATTGCGAAACTCTATACCAGTGTGAGCAGAGGACAATTGAGTAAAGAGCGTTTGCTCCGTCCTTTGCTTTTCGTTTATTGGACTGCATGATACAATAAAAAGCATTCCTAAAATGGCATGAGTTATTCTTCGCATACGTCTATTGGTTGATAAGATTTACTTTAAAAACTATGGCGTGATCCTTTTGGTAATTTTCTGGAGGTGTAATGGTCAGTCCCTGCTCGTTGAAGTTCCACTCTGGGGCATTTCCTGCATGACCGATCATCTCTATTGACCTTACGTTTTCCTTGCTCAAAGCATCTGTTTGAGTCACTTGAATGGCAGCATCTGGATTGTTTAGACAAATGACATACAGTGCGTCTGCCTTTCTTGTAAATCGAAGATTGTCATAGCCATGGGTACTCCATGCGCTTGTTCCATAGATGGCCTCTCCATATTTAGACAACCATTCTCCTATGCCTCGCAATCGTTGCTCTTGAAGCTCCGTGATCGTTCCATCAGGCTTAGGACCAATATCTAAAAGGAAATTTCCATTTTTGCTCACCACATCGATCAATGTTTCCACTAGCTGATCAACAGTCTTGTATTTGGAGGCATCCTCCTCGGTTCTATCATACCCGTAGGAGTGCGCCATTCCACCGCTGCTTTGCCACTTGATTTCACTGATTTCATCTAATCTTAGATAATCTTTTTCACTGACGCCTATGCCTTCTGGGTAATTAAATCGTTTCCATTTTTTGTTGTTGAAATAAACCTTTTTACCCCAGGTATTGGCCATGTTCATGTAGTCTGCGATCATTTCCTTGTGATAGGTGTTGATAAATAGATCCACCGCCTTTTCTTCTGGAAATAAGCTGTTGGCGGGAGAATCATCAATCCACATAAAATCGGGTTGATACTTGGTGCAGATTTCGAGAAATCTGGCCTTATAATCTTTCATGAAATCCTCCGTCAATCCGAAAGGGCCATAAAGCAAAGCACTCTCAGGGTCGTTGGCAATTTCCACTTTGATTTCATCAAATGGCTCGGCAACAGCCTTGTAGGTATTCATGGCATCAGTATAAAAACTCCAGTGCCTTTCTCTGTGATAAGAACATCCGAATTTCATATCCTTACTTCTGACAGCCTCCCCTAGCAACCCTATAAAATCGAACCCAGGTCCTTTGTTTACCGAGTTCCAGGGCGTGAGTTCACTGTCATACATGGCAAAGCCATCATGATGCTCGGCAGTAGGGATAACATATCTGGCTCCAGAAGCCTTTAAAATATCTGCCCACTGATTCGCATCAAAATTCTCTCCTTTAAACTTTGGGATAAACTCCTTATACCCATGATCAGCAATTGGTCCATAGGTTTTTTCGTGATAGGCTCTATATGAACTATCACAATACATTCTTGTAGAATACCATTCGGAGTATGTCTTTTCATCACTCCAACCCGGAACCGCATACGGACCCCAGTGAATAAAAATTCCAAATTTTGCTTGATCGAACCACTCTGGAACTGGTGCTTTTCGGAGAGACTCCCAGTCATAAGTATAGGTATTACTTTCCGGTGAAGGTTTTGAATTCTCTTCTTTCTTCGATTGATCACCACACGCCAGCATGGCTAGCATACAGCAAACAACTATTCCTTTTTCAATAAATTTCATGAGGCTAATTCTTGGATACTTATAATTATTATTTGGTTTTGCAAAACCTAACTGACATTTGAATGTTTGTTAGAAAAAGGGAGCAGGAT
This sequence comes from Reichenbachiella carrageenanivorans, assembly GCF_025639805.1. Lineage (NCBI taxonomy): Bacteria > Pseudomonadati > Bacteroidota > Cytophagia > Cytophagales > Reichenbachiellaceae > Reichenbachiella > Reichenbachiella carrageenanivorans. Next base: position 406,208 of record NZ_CP106735.1, read on the forward strand.
TCAATCATCCTCCTCCCCTTATTAATAATTATTAATTGTATCCTGGATTTTGATTTCCAGCCAAAGCGGTATTTACATCCATTTCCGCTTGTGGAATGGGCATTAAATTGTGCTTGGGTGCTTCAAATCCAACCGCTGCTAAAACAGTTGCGGCTTCTCCTGTTCTCACTAGGTCGAAAAATCGTTCTCCCTCCATGGCCAACTCTATTCTTCTTTCCTGTAGAATCAAAGATCTCAGGGCAGCTTGATTATTGCCTGCCACCAATGTAAGGCCTGCTCTATCTCTGACCATATTCAAATAGGTTTCTGCTTCTGCTTCTTTACCTCCTTGCTCATTGAGCGCTTCAGCCAATAGCAACAAAATATCTGCATAACGTAATACATGTAAATTGACAGGAGAATCAATAACCGATGATCCATTGATACCATCGCCAATAACATATTTCTTGCATCTATAACCTGTTTCCGATTGCGCTTCATAAGGAATGCCATTGACAACGTCTCCATCTCTAAACACAGTTGCTGACAGTCTTGGGTCCTCTCCTCCTAATGCCGTGGTCTCATAAGCATCAATTAAATCCTGAGTAGGCACGTTGAAGCCCCAACCGTCATACCCTGCACCCTGAGGTCCAGAAGTTGTATTTAAAGCAGATCCATTTCCATCTGCAGGTGTAGCCCAAGGCAACACTGAAACGCCAGATGCAAATTGAATCTCAAACACTGACTCAACGGAATTTTCATTGGTACCATCAAATAGTGATCTATAATCTGGCACAAGGTCATACACCGCGTCTGCACCGGTCGTAAGTTTTTTCAGTGCTGTCTCGGCTCCTGCCCATTTCTCTTGATATACCAATGCCTTGCCCAGCAATCCATTGGCAGCTCCACGAGTAGCTCTTCCTACGTCGGCAGCACCATACGATACCGGTAGATCTGCCGCTGCTTCAGTTAAGTCTTTTTCGATAAAAGCCCATGTTTCTGCTGTCGTAGACCTTGGCACATTTTGTTCGTCTATTCCCAACTGTCTGTCGATCAGAGGCACACCACCAAAGGCAACAACTAGGTTAAAATAATTTAAAGCTCTAAGGAATTTTGCTTCTGCAATTATTCTGGCTTTCAAAGTTGCATCCATGTCTATATCAGGCACATTATCAAGCACGATATTGGCTCTAAAAACACCTACATATATGGCTTGCCATCTATTTTTGAATGCCACATTATCAGGGAAAATTGAAAATGAATTGATAAGATCAAACTGAGCTTGATCACTCGCTCCAAATCCACCTTTCACAGCATCATCCGATGCAATATTCCCAAGGTATTGGAAACGATTAGAATAATACTCCCAAAATTGAAAAGGATCATAAGCTGCATTAACTGCTTGCAGCGCATGTTCATCTGTTTGGAAGAATACATCAGTAGTAAATTGATCTAATGGAGTTCTGTCCAAATAATCGTCTGAGCAGCCTCCAAAAATAATTAAGGCTACAATAGTTATATGTTTTAGTATGTTTTTCATCATTGTGTTTTTTTTGAAACCATCTAATAATGATCGTTTTAGAAACTCAAGTTCATTCCAACTAAGAAAGTCTTAGGTTGAGGATAAGCGCCACGATCGATACCTGAGTTTAAATTGTTCTGATTAAAAGCACCGATTTCCGGATCGTGTCCAATATCGTAACTGGTAAGCAGCCAAACGTTTTGTGCTGATACATAAAATCTGGCTCTACTCATGCCCCATTTACTTATCAACTCCTGCGGTAAAGAATATCCTAATTGAATATTTTTCAGTCTTAAGTAAGAGCCATCATGGATGTATCTATCTGAGATTCGAGTATTATTGTTCGCACTAGAGGCATCTGCTTTTGGCACTGTATTACTAGAACCGTCGCCATCCCAGCTATTCACAACATATGCATACTTATTGTCATTAGTAGTCATGTTTTCATTTCTCCTTTGAACCGTATTATAGATTTCATTTCCTTTAACACCCTGTATAAGGATATTAAAATCGAAATTTTTGTACGACATCTGACCACTTACCCCATAATAAAAATCCGGAATTGGACTGCCAATAAAAGTTCTATCATTGTCATCAATCACATTATCATTATTCAAATCTTTGAATCGAATATCTCCGGGTGCTGCACCATCTTGCGTAGCATGACTATTTATCTCTCCTTGGTTTTGGAAAATTCCATCTGTAACGTATCCATAAAACGAACCAATTGACTGACCTAAATCAAATCGAGTTTCGAAATCTACATTACTGTTAATAATAGCAGATCCAGTACCCAAACTCGTTACTTCATTCTTTACAGTCGTAATGTTTCCAGCGATTCCCCACTGAAAGGGGCCTTCACGATTTTCATAACCCATTTCTAGTTCAAATCCTGAATTTCTAACTTCTCCAGTGTTTACAATAGGATTACCTGGGGCAGAAGTTCCGAATTCAGAAAATCCTGAAAGAGACAATCCGGCTGACAACGGCAGTACCTGCTCAAGCAAAATATCGCTCGTAACTTTATCGTAGTAATCAACAACAATATTGACTTTGTTGTTAAATAAGCCCATATCAAGCCCAATATCCATTTGGGTAGTCGTTTCCCAACTAATATCCGAGTTTGCAACGTTAGGGATAAATATACCTGATGCTACACTTCCACTAGTACCTAGAATATATGATCCATTGGTGGCCAGCACTGGAAGGTACGAATACAACGGAATCTCCTGATTTCCAGATTGTCCCCAACTTGCTCGTAGTTTCAAATCAGAGATCGTACTGCTACCTGATAGGAATGATTCTTCAGAAATACGCCATCCTGCAGACACGGCAGGGAATATACCATATTGATTCCCTTCAGCAAATCTTGAAGATCCATCAGCACGTATACTTGCCGAAAACAAGTACTTGCTATCAAAATTGTAATTAATACGACCGAAATAAGATCTTAGTGCCCATTCTGATGCACTACCATTTGCCTGATCTCCTGTAGTTAAAGCATCCAGATAAATCAAATCATTCACAGGAGAATTAGTCTTACTACCTGTATGTGTTTCCATTTTGGATCCCTGCTGACTAAAGCCAGCCAAAACATTAATGTAGTGCAACTCATTGATCGTTTTAGCATACGTAAAAGTATTTTCAAAAAGGCCAATCAATTCATTGCTATCAAATCGAGTAGCGCTAGCTGTGCCATTAGTACTATTCCCATTAGCATAGGTTGGTACAAAGGTGTTGGATGCTGCATTAAGAAAGTCTGCTGCTACGTTCAACTTATATTTTAGCCCTTTAATAATCTCCCATTCTAAAAACATACTGCCTAAAAAACGATTCTTAAAAAACTGGTTTGTTCTTTCTTCAGCAATCGCCAAAGGGTTGTTTCTAACATAACCATATGGAGAAGGATCAGTCGAACCTGCATAACTACCATCTGGATTATAAACCGGGTTAGTCGGGTGAGACCCTAAAGCTACTGCAACCACTCCTTCAGTACTTTGATCAGAAAAAACGACGTTCTCCTCAATTCTACTTACCGTAATGTTATTGCCGAATTTCACCTTATCGGATAATTTATGCTTAGAGTTGAACCGGAATGAATACCTGTCCATATCTGAGTTTTCGATAATACCCTCTTGGCTATAATACCCACCTGAAACAAAATATTGTGACACATCGGAGCCTCCAGACAAGCTAACCTGCACATTGCTGATCATAGCATTTCTAAAAATAGCATCTTGCCAATCCGTTCCTTCTCCCAATGAAGCTGGGTTACTATATCTCGGCAACTGAGCTGCACCACCGTTTGTCACAAAACTTTCGTTCATGAACGTTGCATATTCTTCAGCATTCATCACATCCACTTTCTTTCGGATAGATTGAACACCCGTATATGCATCCAAGTTTACTTTTAATTTCCCACTAGAGCCACTTTTGGTAGTGATGAGTACTACACCGTTGGCAGATCTCGATCCATATATTGAAGCGGATGCTCCATCCTTCAATACTTCAATTGACTCTATGTCTCCAGGGTTGATCGTATTAAGCACGTTAGTACTTTGTCCAAATTCAATTGAACTTCTACCGCTGTTACTATTAAAAACTGGGATACCATCTATCACGTATAACGGTTCACTATTGCCCGGCGTACCAACGCCTCTAATTCTTACCGAAACATTTCCTCCTGGTGCTCCAGAATTTTGCAAAATATGAACACCTCCAGCGCGTCCGCCAATGGCCTGATCTAAACCTGTAACTGAAGTTTTCATTAACTCCTTTGCCTTCAATGAAGTAATGGAACCAGTCAACTCTCGTTTATCCTGCTCTCCATAGCCAATCACAACAACATCTTCTAGGGTCTCAATATCTTCCATTAAAGTGATGTTAACTGTACTTCTTCCCCCAACTGCGACCTCCTGAGTAATAAAACCAATCGACGAAATCACTAGAACTGCATCGTCAGAGATACTCAGAGAAAAGTTCCCTTCAACATCAGAGGTTGTGCCTTGACCTGTGCCTTTCACCAATATAGTGACACCAGGAAGACCCATCCCGTCTTGATCGGTGACTTTTCCAGTAATGTCGGCAGGCAATTCTACTATAACTCTGGTCCGTGTGCGGTCTTCTGAACTATTCAGTTGACCAACAGAAATAGTTGCATCAATTTGGCGGAATTTAACATTGGCCTGTTCAGATATTTCAAGTAGAATTTGTTCGACTGTAGCTCCATTTGACCGAATATTAACCGGCTTATCCAGGTCTACTTTTTCCTTGCTGAATACGAAAGTGAAATCTGTCTTTTCCTCGATTTGACTCAAGGCCTCAGACAACGTCGTATTGTTTAGTTCAATATCAATTTGAACTTCTTTGACGCTCTTTATTTGTGCAGCGCCCTCTTCAGCTAGTAGTGTTGTCATGCTCACACACATCACTAGCAAAACGTAAAATGATAATTTACTCAAAACTATCAGGTTTTGTAAAATTTTGCTTTTCATAAAATAGTTTAATTATAGTTTAATCGTTAGTTGATCCATACATCATATTCCTGATAATTTTTTGGCGATAGGAAATGATGCTGGCTTATAGGGTTTATTTCATAGGCAATTATTTAAATTTTAAGGTTACGGCTTGTCCTTCGATGACATAGTCAAAATCGAGAGAATGCCCGATATTATTCAATACATGATCCAGTGACTGGTTCTTAAATTTACCACTAAGACTCAACCGCTTCTGTTTCTCGGTATCAGAACATGTGATATCAACTGCATACCATCTGTTTAATGTTATTATAACTTCATCAAGAGGTGTTTCATCAAAGGATAGGATGCTCTGCCGCCACATAGCCAACTCTTCAACTGATTTCGTGCTATGTTCAAACGCTCCAGTTGCTGGTTTGTAAACTACTGATTCATCAGGTTTTAAAATCAATTTATCATCTGATACCATTGATTTTACCTCTACACTGCCTTCTACCAAAGCCACATGCACGTCCTTAGTGAAGGAATTGACGTTAAATGATGTACCGAGTGCAGTTGTAGATACCGACCTAGATATCACAGTAAATGGTCGATCTACATCTTTGGCCACTTCAAAATACGCTTCGCCATTCAGGAGAATCTCTCTTTTTTCGTTGGTAAACCCCTTCACATATTTGATTTCACTTTCTGCGTTAAGGTGCACTATACTCCCATCCGACAAGTGGATTTTTGACTTTTGACCAGAGGGATTTCTTTTTACAATAACGACATCTTTTTCGGCTGTTGCTACTGTCTTCACCTTTATGTCAGAATAAATCCAATACCCTCCTATAAGTAATCCAGCCACAACAGCAGCATACCGAATGAACTGACTAATGAATAAACGATTCTTCTTGACCTTCCACGTAGCATAACTTTGCTCATCATCAACGGGATCTAAGGCATCTACCTCAGTAATAATTCTATCCCAGAGTTTTGGCTTGTTTTCTTCTCGTGTCCATTCAGCAGGGAGCTGATTTGACTTGATCATTTGTCTAGCTAACTCTAGCTCCTTCTTGGTGTAGGAATTGTACTCTGCAATTAACTCGAATGGCAATTGGGCATCAAACCCCAGATCGACAATACGCTGCCTAAAATCAGGGTCTAATAATAATTTTTGTATGTGCTCTAAATTTTTCAATAACTCTTCTTTGATACTAAGAGTCAGAAATAGAAAAATCTCATACCCTAAATAGATTTTTTTCAAATAAAAATGCAAAATACTGTTAATAGGCCAGCGTTCTTCTTGAGATTCCGGATGGCTCTTGACAATAAATTATAGGCCGTCCCTATAGAAATATTCATTATTTCGGCTATTTCTGCACCTTCAAAATTTTGAAAGAACTTCAAATAAATGATTTCCATTTGTTTCTGAGGGAGATTATCAACGAGCACCTTAAGCTCATCTCCACCAAACTCATTTTGATTTTCTATTGTGTTTTCAGGAATATGATTGAGGTGTTCGTCTGAAGTAAGGTTTCTGGTCTTTTGCGCATACTTGATCAAATTATTCCTTAGCGACTTTAACAGGTAGACTCGCATATTAGATTTAATCTCTATTGAAGTTCTGTTTTTCCAGATATACAAAAAAAGATCTTGAATATGATCTTCCACAACTTCTAGGATTGGAACAATTTTGAAACCGACATTCAACAACAGATTATAATTACTATCATAAATGCTCTCAAGTGCCTTTTTATTTCCTTCTCTACATGAGTGCCAAACAAGCCTGTCTGATACTTTTTCTCCCTTCTTTATCGACTGGAAATCTGGTGATATGCTGTAATTATTCTTCAATGAAAACAAAGCGCACTTTCTCAAATATATAAAAAAACTCCTTCAGATACTATTAATACGATTACATCCGTTCTACATAATCATTAGAATACTGTAATTTTGCCCATGATTATAGTTAATCGTTAATTGATCCAAGTTGAGGGCAAGGTATTTGGCGATACTCGTTCTCAATTGCTTGGAACACAAGATGCCGGAGTAGATACTATTCCGGCTTTGTTGTTTCTTGTAGGTGTTCAGATTGATTCTAAGCATCACATCCAGCCACAGTCTCATGTTTAGAGACTTCCCTAGTTGAAAATCGTGATTCGCGAACCCCAAATTTGTCATTTTAATGATATCGTCTGACCAGGATCAAGCGCTATTTCTCGTTCCTGATTCTTATATTTCACAGTAGTTCTTCCTCCCTTTTTAGCCTTTATTTCAGCATTCACCAATTGACCTTCATTCCATTCCATAGCAATTTCAAAACCACCACGGGCACGCAATCCACTCACCGATCCCTCACTCCATGCATCTGGCAAGGCAGGCAGTAAATGAATATTGCCTTCGTGAGATTGCAACAACATTTCTACCACGCCGGCAGCACCTCCAAAATTGCCATCGATCTGAAACGGAGGGTGCGCATCTAAGAGGTTAGGATAAGTACCTCCTCCATTGTTGTAATTGGTATCTGAAACCGAAGGTTCTACATAATGCAGCAAAGTCCGATACATTTTGTAGGCATGATTTCCGTCTTGCAATCTTGCCCAAAGGTTGATCCTCCATCCTTTTGACCAGCCGGTTGATTCGTCCCCTTTGATCTCTAGTGTTTTTTTAGACGCGGCAGCCAATTCAGGGGTATTATTAAGCGAAATATGATATCCTGGGTATAGGCCAAATAGATGCGACTGGTGACGGTGCTGAGGGTCAGCATCTTCCCAATCGTGATACCATTCTTGTAAATTTCCCTTTTCACCTATCTGGTAGGGATGCATTTTCGTCAACGCCTCCTCCAATTCAGCCCTAAAATTTGCATCAATATCCAATATTTCTGAGGCTTTGATCAATTGCATGAAGCTTTCTCGAATCATGGCCAAGTCAGCCGTTGCTCCGTACAACGTATATCCCTTATATCCTCCATTGGTCAAATAGGTGTTTTCTGGCGAAGTGGATGGCGATGTAATCAGATTGCCTTGGCTGTCTTCTATCATCCAGTTTAAACAAAACTCTGCTGACCCTTTCATTAAAGGGTACGCTACATTCTTCAGGAAATCTTTGTCTTGTGTAAACTGAAAATGCTCCCATAGATGCGTCACCAGCCAGGCCCCACTCATGTTCCAGTTGGCCCATTGCGGACTTCCATTTCCAAAATCACCCACAGGATTACTCATGGCCCATATATCTGAAGAATGGCAGGCGGCCCAACCTTTATCTACGCCATAGAATGTTTTCGCGGTTACCGCACCTGTCTTTGAGAGATTGTCGATATAGCTGAGTAACGGCATATGAAACTCAGAAAGATTAGCTGTTTCGGCCAACCAATAGTTTTCTTCCAGATTAATATTCATGGTATAATTGCTACACCACGGCGGCTGTATTTGTAGATTCCAAATGCCTTGCAAGGTAGCTGGAACGCCTTTGGTTCGAGAGCTGGAAATCAACAAGTAACGACCATACTGAAAGTACAATACTTCCAAGTTTTTATCCTCTGCACCTTGGTAGTACCTCCTGAGGCGTTCGTCTGTAGGCAGGTAAGGTGCGGTAGTTTTGCCCAGATTCAGTTGCACTCGGTCAAAAAATGGTTGATAATCGGCCAAGTGCTTTTCCTTAATCAGATCAAAACCCTTGTTGAAAGCGGAAAAAAGTTGATAATCAGCTAAGGTCTCATTGTCCACCCCTTCTTTGGCCGGATCTTTATCGAAGCCATTAAAACTTGTCGCTATGGAAATATAAAGCGTAGCTTCAGAGGCTCCGTGTACCACCAGCGAACTATCTGTATAGGTCAAATTTCCACCTTCATTTTCTGCTTTCACGTAAGTGGAAAAGCGTGTGCCTCGGTTCGCATCGAAGCGTACAGGGTCTACCACATATTTCTGGACATTGTGCGCGACATAATACGGTGCATACCCATCGGCTTTTAGCACTTCATTTTCTATGGTCGTATGGTATTTCAACAGACTGTTGAATTTTATACTAAAATGAAGTGCTGCTTTCTTATCAGCCGTCAGCTTCACTACCATGATTCGATCGGGATGAGAAACCAAGTATTCACGAGAATAATTCACACCGCCCACCTGATACGTGGCCTTGGAAATAGCTTTGCTGATATCCAATTCGCGGTAGTAATTTTCTACTTCTCCCTCATGTTCAAAATTGATCATGAGCATCCCCAAAGGCGCGTATGACTCTGTAAATTTTCCTTGAACGTTGCGGTTTAGTTGGTCTGCCAGTGCATAATCTTCATTTTTCAAAGCTTCTCTTACCTGCGGGATAAAAGTATGGGCGTCTGGATTCATATTTGGGTTTACAGGTTCGCCCGACCAGAGGGTAGCATCATTCAGATGAATCTGATCTGAGGCTACCCCACCAAAAACCGAAGCACCCAGTTTGCCATTGCCAAGCACCAAGCTCTCTTCAAAACAAGTTGCCGCTTCATCATACCAGAGTACGGTAGTTGATTGTGCTACGGCAGTTTGCACAACGACCATACAACCTATAAATAAGCGAAAAAGATTTTTTAGTCTGCTCATTGTAGCGCTGTTAAAAACACGCCCCAATCTTGTTTATTCATTATTGTCCTGATTAAAATATTCATGCTACTTGGCTTTGAGGACTACATGATCCCAGTAACCCACACCGTCGAAATCTGATGAGGTAGTACACCGCAATGGCACCATGGAAGATTCGCCACTGTTGAACGTACCTTTGAACTCCACCCATTCACCAGCTCGTGTCTTGGCGTCAAGCTCAAATCGACAAGTTTCATCAAACGCTCCCTTTGTATCAAATATGACCTGGCCGCGAGTGCCCTTATCGATTTTTACAAGTACGTTCAGCTCATAATCAGTATTCGGTAAAACCTCCACTTGCTGAACGACCTCACTAGGACTTCCTTTGCCGCTATATTGAAGTGAATAGTAGCCTTTAGCCGTAGGGTCCAACTGACTCGTACACTGTACAGTTTGGCTTCTCCAATACTTCACCAGTTTTTGTGTTGAGACTTCAAAAGAGGGATTTTTCACCAAGTTTTCTGTATTCGATTTAGAAATCCTGAGAGACGAAATCACATCCGAGCATCCTATGGGAATCAAATCAATCCTGTCTTCCTCAAATTGCCAGGATTTACCCTTGAAGTTATCTTGCTCAAAACATTCAACCACGTAGCCTTCTGGGATTTGAATCGAAGACACTGCATTTGGCTCAATCCCATTTTCTCGCAATTTTGCTTCATTATATTCTCCCTCTGGTAAGGCACCAAACATTTTATTGAAGTTGATGTCGTTGTGGAACGTGGGCAGATCTACTCCTAAGGTCTTCTGTACCATTTGTATAGTACCATCTTCATTAAAGTAGATCGGGTCGAAACATATAGAACGGTTGGTCTCTATACCCCCGGACAATTCTCCATTATGATAAAAAATATACCACTGCCCTTTAAATTCGACTACAGAACCATGCATGGTAATAATACTGTTGTGAGTCATGATCGAGCCTTTGGGTTCCCATGGCCCCAGCGGATGGTCACTCATCGAATATTGCATCTCATTATACGGTCGCTTATGATCAGGATATATCATGTAGTATTTTCCTTCGCGCTTGAAAACAAAGGGGCCTTCGCGGTGCTCATCAACGCCCTGCTGATGCACCATCTCGCCTTCAATCTCCATCATGTTTTCTTTCAGCTTAGCCGCAAAACACTTGGCATCCACCACGGCGTATAGGTAGGTTTGGCCATCATCATCAATAAAAATATTTGGGTCGCAATATGTCAGTCCCCCTTTCACGATACCTTGCAATTCAAATCCTGACGCTGGCTTTTTACTGGTGGCTAAACCCAGCTCCCATTCCATCTCTTTATTCTTATGAGGAAAATAAAAATAGTATGTTCCATCTTTGTAGACACAGTCTGGCGCCCACATAAATCCACCTTTTTCGGTTCCCCAATCTACATCTCTCGAATGAAGAAATTCGCCATGATCTTGCCAGGTAATCATGTCGTCTGTTGAGAAAATATGATAGCCGTCCATGGTTTCATACCACTCAGAAGAAGGGGCAACATCTGTAGAAGGGTAGACATATAGACGCCCATCTTCCCATACTCGGGCAGTTGCATCGGCGGTAAATAGGTGACTTACAAATGGGTTGGATCGACGCTTTTGAGCGTTAGTTTTTGATCCAAATGAAACAAGTAAGATCAAAGTAAACAGTGAAAATAGTTTTTGTAAGTTTTTCATTTTAGTATCTGATTATTAATAAAATTAGGTTAGTTGTTAGCTTATGATTTCGATGATCGCTTTTGGTTTATTCTGGCCTTGGGTCTTGAAAGTGTCAGCGCAAAGAAGAGCGTCACGGTCCTATCAGTTTATGTAAGCCATTGATATGATCGTTTTTCTCTCACCTTTCATTAACTCTTATGGCAAATGAGATAAACCCTAGATCAACAATATCCTGCCTGAAATCAGGGTCTAACAATAAATATTCGCGTGTATTCCAAATTCCCTAACAACTCCTATTTGATACTAAGAGTCAGAAATTGAAAAATCTAACACCCTACATCCATATCGTTCTGAACATTTCTCTAAAGTTTTATGCCTTTCTGAATGAGATTTGCTATGTACAGGCGTACAATTCGCCTTTATGAAATGGGGAAACATGTCACGATCACTCAATTGGCAAAAGAATTGGAGCTATTTTCTGCTAGCCAGTTTTCTTAAAGAAAACCCAACAAAACGGCATACAAAACATCTAAATTGATTTGCTAAATGTTTTATCTTTTGATAATAAACCTCTGAAAAAAATATTTGAATAGTCTCCTACGGACTACAAAAAAGGAAGCTCAAAAGGCTTCCTTTTTGTGTACACCCATCCGTATCATGAATCAATGAAAATGGGGATCAGTCTGTAAAGTTGGGGGCATTCCGTATTTCAGGTTTCAATGGGGCACCTGACTTAAATAAATCATTGATCTGACAGCTGAGCTTCTAATTCTTCCAAAGTTTTTCCTTTCGTTTCTGGCATGTAAAACAAAGCGAATATCAACTGCAACACCATCATAAAAGCAAAAAATGCAAATATGGGCCATGGGCTTACCTTGAAATAATCGATGACTACGGGCCCCAATAATGTGATGAGCGCGGCAAATACCCAGTGTGTACCTGTACCGAATGCCTGTCCATAGGCTCTTATGTTGTTAGGGAATATTTCTGCGATAAACACCCAAATCACAGCACCCTGACCGATGGCATGAGAGGCTATGAATACCAAAATAGAACATAACAACACCACCGACCCCAACTCGAAATAAAATGAAATGGCGATCATGCATAGACTAGCTATATAACCTATGGATCCTAGTACGATGAGTTGCTTTCTCCCGGCTTTATCTATCAACACCATACCGAGCATGGTGAAGACCAGATTGATGCCCCCGATCGCTATGGAGTTATAAAGAGATTCTCGAGATGCCAAGCCTGCGATTTCTAAAATTTCTGGCGCATAGTAAAGCACGAAATTGATACCCGACAGCTGATTGAAAAATGCGATCAAAAAGGCAAGAATCAGCGGTGTCTTGTATTTCATCAAGAAGGACTTCTTCACTTCACTTTCAGGCTCAGGGGTATTGATTTGCTCGATTTCCTCGTCAATATTAGTAACACCAATCTTGGTGAATACTTCTCTAGCCGCTTTCAAATCCTTTTTCACCAAAACTAACCATCTTGGACTTTTGGGTATAGAAAATACAAATACGGCATAAATAGCCGCTGGAATAGCCTCCACGCCAAGCATCCATCTCCAATCATTTGCTCCATCAAAGCCTTTCAATAGGTAATTGGAAATAAAAGCTACCAAAATCCCAAGCACTAAATTGAACTGGTATAGCGCTACCAATTTACCCCTATTTTGCGCAGTAGAAATTTCAGAAATATAGGTGGGTGCGGCTACCGTAGAGGCTCCTACTCCTAGCCCTCCGATAAACCTAAAGAATGAAAAGCTATAAGGATCTGGTGCCAATCCTGACCCTAGAGCCGAAACAAAATAGAGAACACCAACCCATATTAAGGTGTTTTTTCTGCCGATGGATTGACAAGGAATCCCTCCCATCAAAGAACCGACAACAGTCCCCCAAAGCGCCATGGACATGATGAAAGTACCATGAAACCAAGGTGTGGTATTCCATGCCTCTTTTATTGGGAGATTAGCTCCCGATATTACCACTGTGTCGAACCCAAAAAGGAATCCGGCCATCGCTACGACGATGGAATAATAAAGTATATTTTTTTGCATCTTGATCATTCTATTTATAAAAAATGGACTCTTGTGTATGTAAGTCTGGAATTATAATCTGGCCATCCAGGACTAAATACATTACTTAATTAATTCGCTCGGGGAATAGCCAAATTGCTTTTTAAATCGCCGACTAAAGTAAAGAGGGTCATTAAACCCAACCGTATTGGCTACTTCGGATACATTATAGTTTTTACTTTTCAATAGGAATGCCGCTTTTTTCAACCGTATGGTTCTAATGAATTCATTGGGAGACATGTCTGTGAGTTCGGTGATTTTCCTGTACAACTTGGATGAACTAAGTGCTAATTCCGAGCATAAAAAGGCAGGGGTCAAATTGGCATCCCCCAGATTTGCTTCTATGATTTCTTTTATTTTTGAGATCAGATCGATATCTAGCTGTGAATGTGCCAGACTGATCACATCACTTTCTGTTTCATCAGAAAACTGCTGTTTGAGATCAAGACGAATTTTAATGATATTATCTATTCTTGATTTCAACAAGGAAGGGTCAAAGGGTTTCACTAAATAACCATCCACTCCGATTTTATACCCTTTTATTTTATTCTCATTTTCACCTAAAGCCGTAAGCAAAACCACAGCTGTATGACTGATTTTCTCGTCGCTTTTTAGTGCCTCTACAAATTCAAACCCATCCATCACAGGCATCATGACATCTACCACACAGATCACTGGTTTCACTTTGCGACATAGCTCTAAGCCCTCTTTTCCATTTTCGGCACCATATACTTTATAGTGCCCCGAAAGAAACTCCATGACATAATTTCGAAGTTCGGCATTGTCATCTATGACCAGCACCGTTGACTTCACATCTGTGTTGGATTTAGGAGCAATTTCTGTACCCCGTGCGTTTAATGTCTTGGTGACCGTTAAACTAACTGCTTCCTGCTTTTCGACGATAAAACTTGAAATCTCCTCGGTACCGAATGCATCTTTTGAGATGGGCAACTCTACCATAAATATGCTACCAGAATTAGTTGTACTCCTTACCGATATATGGCCTTTATGAATATCTACTAGCGACTTTACCAGCGACAAGCCAATGCCTGTCCCCGTTGTGCTTTCCTTACTGTTGTTGGCTTGGTAAAACCTAGAAAATATTTTTTCCTGGCTCTCTTCAGGTATACCAATACCATCATCGCTTACTTCAATTAGCAGTGTTTTAGAGTCATTTTCTTTTACACCTACAAACAAATCCACATGACCATGGCTGCTAGTGAACTTTAGCGCATTAGAAAGTAAATTGTACAATATTTTGTTGTACTTATCTACATCGATCCAGCAGATGATCGATTCGTCTTCGACATTAAAATTGAAGTTTATATTTTTTGACTGAGCCAGTTCTATGAATGAATAAAAAATATCATTGGTGTTTGGCAAGATGTCTACTTGTGAAACCTTCAACTTGATCTCTCCTGCTTCGGCTCTTCTGAAATCAAGAATTTGATTGACCAACCTCAACAACCTATTGGTACTGTGACTGATGAGACTGGCTTTGTTTTTGGTGAAATCATTGCTGTTTTCGTGTTCCAAAATTTGCTTTACTGGCCCTAGTATAAGCGATAGCGGTGTCCTTAGTTCATGAGAAATATTAGTGAAGAACCTGAGCTTTTCATTGTTGAGTTTTTCGTCACGCTCTCTTTGGACTTTTTCCGTAAGCAACTCTTGCTTGAGCCTGATTCTTTCTTTGACTTGCCTTCTAGCGAAATAAACGATTAAGCCCAAGAGAACAAATATCAATGCAATCCCTTTGTTGCTTGCCCAAAAAGGTGGCAATATCTTGATATTGTAGGAAGAGACTTCACTCCATTTGCCATCGCTATTTCTGGAGCGAATTTTAAACTTATAATTGCCAGAAAGTAAATTGGTATACTGAACCGTTCTTGAGTTGCTGCCAGTTTCTATCCAACCGCGATCGAATCCCTCTAGCATATATTCGAATGTATTGAGTCGCTGATTGGTAAATGATACATTTGAGAATTGAATAGAGAAGTTTCGATTATTATAGTTTAAGCTTACGTTCCTAGAGTAGTTGAGATCTTTTAAAAGAGGAACTTGCCCGTTTAGTTCCAGCCCTGGCAAAACCAGTTTATTATTTACTTTAAATTCGGTTATTATGGGCTTAGAAGACCATTCATTCTCCTTGATGCTCAAAGGGGAGAAATAAATCACGCCATTTTTCCCTCCTAAATAAATCTTTGAATTATTGAAATTGTAAAACCCACTGGAACTAAATATATCTAACCGGTTTCCACTATTGACGTGGTAGATATTGGCCAGCTTATTTTCAACATCATATCTGGAAATATTATTGTTGTTCATGTTGAGCCACAAATAACCATTAGCGTCTTCCACAATATCTGTTACCCATTTACCATTCAATTCCTTGGGTTCTGACACGGGATTAAACACCCCTACTTCTGGATCAAAAACACCCAAACCCTCTCTAGTGGCAGCCCAAACTAATCCACGGGAATCAACGATAATATCACTCACATTGTCATGAGGAAGACCTGTGTTTGATTGGATATTTTCGTTAAAATGAGAAGACTCCCTTGAATCTAAATTATACCTGACCACACCCGTTTCGGTGGCAAACCATAGGTTTTTACCCTCATCAATCGTCACCTTCTTGACATCTATACCAGGAAGTAAATGTACTGAAGACTTAAAGGTGTGCTTGTCGAGTAGCAAAGCCCCTTCTCCAAAAGTGCAAACCACCAGTTGATCTTCTAGTTCTAGAAAACTAAAAACTGGTGAGTTTTTAAATCCTACATCTAATATTTTTGATCGCTTTTGGAGATGATTATAAGCTAGTATTTTCCCATTCCAAAGACCACAATAAAAGTTGACCCCGTCGTAAGAATAAATACTGGCTATATCATAGTTTTCATTGAATAAAGGCACAAAATCCCCATGATCTGAAATAAAAAGTCCGTTGTGTCTGGTAGCTACGATGATTTCATTTTTACTGGTCTTTGAAAACCCTCTAATTCTAGGTGCTTGATTGTCTATATACTTGGATATGTCTTTATTGATTTTAAATTGATTTTCGTAGGGGTCATACTTATCTAGCCCCTCTTCCGTCCCGATCCACAAGACGCCCGACGGATCAAAATAAAGCGCCGAGATCAAATTGTCTACCAAAGATTTGTCTTCAGACAATATCGAATAATACCATTGAAAATCTCCCTTGGATATACCTTCCAGGTTATCACAAACTAACAAACCACCGAGCGTACCCACCCAATATTTACCATCGGGAGCTTGTGCCACACAAGAAAAATAGGGTCCCAACTTGTCCCTTACTTCATTATCCGAAATATATAAATTCACGAAATCATTGTGAACTTTATCATGTTTATAAAGACCTTCTCGTGTCCCTGCAAAAACATCCCCTTTATCATCCTCATATACAAAATATAAATAAGGGTTTGTTGCGGTGGATCCTGGTATCGACAAGGTGAAGTATTCGATTTCTGAGATGATTCCTGTGCTTCCAAGTCTGATTTTAGCTACTCCGCCCGTTTCATATGCTCCTACCCAAATGTTTCCTTTTGAATCTTCATAAATCGCCTTGACGTAGTTAAACCCTTCTAGCGGAACTTTGGTAAACGTATTTTTATCAGGCTCAAACAAATAAAGACCAGCATCCTTGGTGCCTACCCAGACACGATTAAATTTATCCAGATAGACTGATCTTATTTCCTCGTCTGGTAAGCTATTAGGGTCTTTACTATCTGAAAGGTAAGTGGTGAATACATGCGTATCGATTTGTAAATGAGATAAGCCTTCGCGCGTTCCTATCCACAAACTGTTTGCTGTACTATCTAGCGATAAGGCCGTAATGTCATCGTCGTGTATGGTATTATTTCCTTGATCATAACTCAAGTAGTTTTGAAATTGGAATCCATCAAAACGGTTGAGTCCATGAAAAGTGCCCAACCAGAGAAAGCCTTGGTTGTCTTGAACAATATGTCTGATAGAATTATGAGATAGTCCATCCTTATCATTGTAGTGCTCAAATTTTATACTCTGAGACTCAGCGTACAAAAATGAAACGGTCAATAAAATGGATATGACTAAATGTTTTTTCATCTACATGCTTTCTTTAAACCCAGTAATCTAGCGGTTTCTTTATGGTATCGGAAATGGCTCAAGATGCCGATATACGCTTTACACATAAATTTAGTCTTCATTCAATTTAGATTATTTTTCCTCGTCCACAAACTCCACATTTGTCAGCTTCACCACTATAGGATTTGGCCAGATTTTGTTGTTATACACCCGCTGTGCTCTAGTAATCGACAATTGTAAATTGCCGTTTTCCTGGACTGTAAATTTTGACTTAGGATTGTTTTTTGGCGAATACTCTACCACTAAATCATTTTGCCCCAACACAGATATTTCAGTCTTCTTTGTCGGTTTTATACTTTCAGTAAAAAACAATCGTCTCTTTCCTTTGAACCATTCGGGTTGGTTGGTGATAAATACATAAGCGGTGTTTTCATCTTTGGCTTTGGTAAACCACAGATCACCTTCTCTGATTACACTTGGCACTGTTCTTACATTCTTTACAGCTTCGTTATTGATAAACATCCAAAGTGCCATTTCGCGTAAGCGCTCTTCTTGTTCGATGGGAATTTCTCCGTTGGGTTTAGGTCCTACGTTCATTAAAAAATTGCCTCCCTTGGCTCGTATTTCTATTAGTTTGTTGATTAATTCACCACCGTCTTTGTACTCCTCATTGGTAGGTTTGTATGCCCACTGCGTCCCCATGGTCATGCAGGTCTCCCATGGCCCAGGCATGGGCGCATCAGGAATTTTTTGCTCTGGCGTATTCATTTCCCCTCTGGTGATTACAATATCTGGATACTTTTCATGGACATATTGTACAAGGTTGCCATTAGAAAAGGCATCAAAAAATGCGATATCGATTTTGCCATAATTGGTGAATAGTTCATCCACCTGATCTTTGGCATATTCAAATAATTCTTCATTTTTTGTCACCTGAGTCATCGGCCCTTTCCTTGAGATCAGATGCCCCTGTTTGTATATAAAACTAAAATCTTCTGGAGAGAAATACAGCCCCACTTTCAGCCCATGTTTCCTTAAAGACTTCACCAACATGCCCGTGATGTCTTTGCCGTAAGGCGTATTCATGATGTTGAAATCTGTGGTTTCTGTATCCCACATACAAAACCCGTTATGATGCTTGGCGGTGAACACCACATACTCTGCGCCAGTAAGTTTAAACAACCTGGCCCATTCGTCTGGGTCAAATTTGTTGGGATAAAAAGTTTTTGGCAGGTCGTTCATGTAGCGCTGTACATAATCGTCCGAAGCCCCCACCATAGAATGACTGATCACACTACCTAGCTGCGAATCCACACTCCAATGAACAAATATCCCAAAACCCATGTCCATAAACTGTTCGTTTAATTCTGGCTTATTTTTTAGTTGACTAAAAACTGAGATGCTTATGAAGCTCAGTAATACTGCTAATAGGTATTTTTTGTATTCGATCATATTTAATCCACGTTATTAAACTTCCCTTCTATCAATGGCCAGGAATCAAAATCTCTATCCAGAGATTGTCCATCCTCAGACTTCATCACCCATTGATTTTTTTCGGCTTTTACGTCGTACTTCAGCCATGAGCCGTCAGGAAATTTGAATTGACCAGCTAACAGCTCAGCATTAGGATTGCTTTTCAAAACTTCTTCGAAAATAACAGAAGGGTCTACATCCTCAAACACGACCAATATGCCAAGGTCATTTTCGGAGAAAACCACGATCGATATATTATGAGCTCCTGTATAACAAGACCAATTTCCCGATTTGGCTACTGCCTGCATATCCTTGGGAATGGACACAGGGCCTGCGGCACAGGCGAATTTTTTATATACGCCAGTATTGTTCCACTGCATAAAATCATCGCCAGGGCCTGAGAGATGAAATACTTCTGAAAGGTGGTCAGTGCGGTCGTCCAGAAATAGACAAATAGGTCTGGCTACGATTTGTGACTTTTTGCCCCTGT
Source organism: Reichenbachiella carrageenanivorans (assembly GCF_025639805.1). NCBI lineage: Bacteria > Pseudomonadati > Bacteroidota > Cytophagia > Cytophagales > Reichenbachiellaceae > Reichenbachiella > Reichenbachiella carrageenanivorans. Next base: position 425,565 of record NZ_CP106735.1, read on the forward strand.
TTACTCCTCCTGCACTTATCATAAAATGCTTTCCTGCACTGCTGATCTCTGGTGAGCCCTCAGGCCCATGACCCTGGCGTACAAAATACCCCTCCTGCTTCTCGAACAGCATTTCAACAAACCGATCAGACGGACGGTACGGCATCACAGCTCCCATCAAAGCATGTCGGCCTGCTGCTCCTATATTTTTATCATAATTTTTAATGTCTGAATAGCTCAACCATGATTTGATAAACCCGGAATGATAGTCGGTAGTAAGTTCTTGGATGCTGGCCTTTTCGTATCTCCTGCGCATCGGAGGGAAATGCTTCAAATTGAAACTACTCAGGGCATAACTCCAGTTGATATAATCAAGCACATCTCGAGCCGTTTTGCTCACTTTTTCAGCGGCGAATGCTTCGAGGTTGAGCAAGGCAGTAATCGTGTATCCTATATAAGGAATGGAGTTGAACTCGTACAGGCCGTTAGTTTTCATTTCATTCATTAAGGATAAAAGCTTTTCTTCCATGCCATTTTGCACGTTGTCGTAATAGCTGTCTGAATTTCCGTGCTGTCTGATCCATCTGTTTTTCAAGTATCTCGAACCTTCAGTCATCAGCATGTGGTTTTCGGTTTCGAAGACTAACCCTAGGGTTTTAGGTGCCGTATAGCTGAATTTACCACCATCCTCAGACAATAAAACATTCAATAGGTGTTTTTTGGTATCTGGGTAAATGACATCAGGTTGGTCTCCAAATTTCCAAAATATTGTCGTCAGGATGGTGAGTGGAAAATCATAGTCTCCCTTTGGGTTCATAAACCATGACGAACCGCAATTTCCCCAAACGGTCATTTTTTGTAAAATTTCATTGACCCCTGACACATTTTGCTTCAGCATCAACCTAGCCAAAAGAATCCGAGTGGTAGCCCCCTTTCTCCATAGCATCTCTTCGGTAATTGGCATATCGGCAAAGACCTGGTAGATGCTATCGGCAAATGCAGACTCTTTTTCCCATTCGAGGGTTCTGTGATACGGGACGGCGACATTCCCCGGAGCCATTTCAAAATCACGGTATTTTATCACACCAAAACTCTGTGATTTAAGCTGCTTATTATTGAATACAATCAATAAAAGCAATATGCCAATTGGCATCACGAGTAGGTACTTTATTGTTTTTTTAGCTGGCATAAACCCTATTTAGTAGCTCAGGTTTGAGTGAAGAGTTATTTAATTTGAGCCTTTTCAACCTCAAAGCTCATTTTAGGATTGTTAGACATTTGAAGTGTCAGCTTTCCTCCTGCTGTGATTTGACTATGACGAATCTCATACCCCTGAAGTGGTTGATCATTTAGCATCACGGAATCCACATATAAATTTTCTTCGCTGTTGTCTATGGACGCTATGCTAAACGTAGCATTGGAATAATATTCTGGGTTCAGTGTTATACTGATTTTATCAAAAACAGGACTACCTATTTGATACACTGGATCATCGTCTACACCTCCGTTCATTTGAAACAGACCCATTTTCATTAATACCGCCAGACTCCCCATTAGCCCTTGGTCTTCGTCTCCATTATACCCGGTAGAAGGAGACAAGCCACTGAATGTTTTTTCGACCACCATGCGAGCCCAGTACTGAGTCAGGTCTGGTCTGCCTAACTTATTGAAAATATAGGCTGTCTGAATAGATGGCTGATTGCCATAATTAATAGGAATTTTTCTATACTCTGGGTGTTCTTCTACGTCGTGAGAAGTACCTGCCGTAAAGCCCATTTTATTAGCTTCATCAAATTGTTTGTTTAGCTTTTCTACTGCTTCCTCATTGCCTCCCATGAGTGTGGCCAATCCTGGCAAATCATGAGGGACAAACCAGGTAGCCTGTGCACTGTTGGCCTCCACAAAACCCACTCTATGCTGATAGGGATCGAAGTTTTCATACCACTCGCCTTTTACATTTTTAGGACGCATCCACCCTGTACTTTGATCATAGACGTTCTTGAAGTTTTCGGAGCGTTTCATGAAATAATTATAATCGTTCCGATGCCCCAGCTTCTTGGCCAATTGTGCAAGTGTCCAATCTTGATAAGCATATTCCATTGTCAGGCCTGCTCCTTCTTGATGACCGCCAAACTCCCCTTCGGGTATCGGATATGGGACATAACCATTTTCTACATAGTATTTGAAGCCCCCTCCGTAACTGGTGCTGTGCTCATAACCGGCCTTTTCCATGATGCCACCCACCATATGGTTCTTTTTCAAGGCTTGATATATACTTTCTAGATCCTCTGTGATCAAACCCTCCTGAATAGCACTCACGATAAATGGCGTACTAGATGAACCCGTCATTACATAAGTGTAATTTCCTCCAGAAGGCCCTCTAGGAATCAAACCTCCATCTTTTTGATATTGCAAAAGCGAATGAACAAATTCCTCTTTGATTTCTGGATACACAAGTCCCCAGAGTGTGTTGATGGTCCACTGAGCTCCCCAAAATGAATCGGAATTGTAATGATTGAATTTCGGTTTTCCGCTGTCATCGAGGGGCAATTGGCCTACTCTAAATTCGTCCCCTGTATTGTCAGGGTATGCTCCATTTGCATCACTGATGATTCTCCTGCCCTGCAGGGCATGCCATAGATCTGTGTAAAATCTTCTTCGATCAGTTTCTGTGCCTCCTTCTACTTTGATTCTACCCAACAAACCATTCCATTCTTTTTGGGATTGAAATACGACTTCTTCAAAATCCCAATGAGGTATTTCTTCTTGAAGGTTATGATTCGCATTTTCAACAGAAGTGTATGATATACCTACTTTCATGAGGACTTCACTATGGTTTGGGTTGGTGAGGTTTACCAAATAGTTTCCAGTTTTCTTATCTTGATCTATAGATACTATATCTGTACTTAAGGTTACTTTGAAAAAAACGGTGACTGGCTTGGGTCTTCTATGCGTAGGCTTCATCACTACTTTACCTGAAAGCTCTCTATTAGTGTTTTTTGTCAACTCTCCGTCAAAATTTTCGCACGGACCCAGCATGGTATTGAGATTAAATAAAATGGCAGGATTCGAACCTTTTGGAAAAGTATATTGATGAAATCCGACACGCGTTGAACTGGTTAATTCTGATTTAATCTGATACCTATCAAGTTCTACATAATGGTATCCTGGTGATATTTTTTCGGTTTGATGGTTGAATTTCGAATAAAAGTCCTCGTAGATAGTCTTTTGGTTGGCTGCTGAAATAGTGACTGGCATCACCGATACACCAGACATTTGCCAAGCATGAATATGGCTAAACCCTTTTACTGTATCTGTTTTATACCGGTACCCACTCCCCCATGCGCCGTCAATTTCTGTATCTGGGCTGAGGTTTGTCATGCCAAATGGCCTGCTTGCTGACGAAAAGAAAAACCATCGGGAATTCTCCGTATCGAGCATCGGATACACCTGATCAGATACAGATGTAGAAGAAGAAAAACTATCCTTCGTTATTGCTTTCTCAATACAGGAAGCGAATAGCCCTAAAATCAAGCAGACAAATAACCGAACATATAACTTATTATTATTCATATTAATAAAATAGATACTACAGCAGAATTAAAATTTTACAGTAATTGAATGGTCAAAGCAGGTGTGTAAAAAGACAGGCAATATTCAACCTGCCTTTTTATACAACACTCAAAACCTATTACTAATTATTCTGTCAACAATGTTTTGATATCCCGAGTAAACATGACCTTAACCAACTGGTCAAGTGTTTGCTTGTAGTTGATTCTAAAAGTCATTGAATCAAATACGTGTACATCTTTTAAGGTGAATTTTTATGAAGGGAGGAACAATCCCCTTCATAAAAATTCAATTATGCGTTCAAATATTAGTACCCGTCATTTTGAGAAATTGAAGGAGATGATCTATCAATCTCTTTCTGAGGAATTGGACGCAAATAGTGACCGTTAGACAACTGGCCCAATGCTGCTGTCCAAGGGTTCATTAATGACGTACGCTCAACCAGTTTTTCAGTTCTTTTCAAATCAAACCATCGGCTATATTCACCCAGCAATTCTCTTGCGCGCTCATCCAAGATCATGTCAATATCCAAGTTTCCATTTGCTCGGTAAGACACCTCAGCTAGAGAAGCCAAGTTGGCTGGCTCTTGTGCTCGCATCGGATCACTTCCTGCATTCACTCCAAGCGCTCTGTCAACTATCGTATTGTAGTAGGCCTCAGCACCACCCAGATCGCCGTTTGATGCTCCCTTCAGTATTGCTTCAGCTGCGATCAAATAAGCTTCGGCAGAACGGAAAAGTGCCAAATCAAATGTGCCTTGCGCTTCATCATATGGGAGACCTGGCTCGAAAAACTTCCACATCAATGGGGTTTGATCCTCCAAATGATAAGGGGTAGACGGATTGATAGCTATTTCATCCAAATTCAGCACTGCGTAAGGTTTGCTACCTCCTACATCCATGCCTTTCTCAGCATTAGTTACAGGATTGTTCCATGGAGGAAAATACAACACAGTATCGCCAGTCGTAATATTGATTGTAGTACCAGGGTCATCAAGGTCTGGCACAAAATCATCCACATCGCTCAGCGCATACATGGCTTCTAAGAAGTTGTGATGATATCTGGTATCCATTTGCGGATCGAACAATCTATAAGTAGCAGGGGTAACGATATAACGAAACCTAGTACCATAAGCATTATAATGGGTTGTTCTTCCTAAAGAACCTGGAATGCTTTGCGTTTCTCCACCGAAAATAGAGTGGTAATCATTGCCTATCTGATACTCACTAGGCTCGTCATTGTCACTGCCGTTTGTCAAAATATTGTCGCTGTATTGTACGGCAAAAACAATTTCAGCACTTTTATCATTCTGACTAGGGAAAGTTTCCTCCAGTGGATTTTCCGCGTGAAGCGGGAATAAATTGCTATAATTTGACTCCAACGGATAATCTGCTATGATCAAATCTGCATATTCAACCGCCTTATTGAAATCAGCTGAAGTTCCTCCCAGTGAATTGTCGAAATTCCATCCTCTGGTCAAATGAACTCTGGCCAAAAGAAACTGTGCAGCACCTTTTGTGGCCCTACCATAATCTGTATTGCCTTTAGTAGGCAATATTGCAGCTGCTTCTTCCAAGTCCATAATAATTTGATCATAAACCTGTGCCGCAGGCACTTTGGTTACTTCCCTAGTTGCAGTAGTTACCTCTTCTAAAGGCATTGGGATATCACCCCACTGTTGCACGGCGTAGAAATAAGAAAGTGCTCTTAGGAATTTGGCCTCCCCCACTCTAATGGCTAAAAGGTTTGCATCCATTTCTTCAACACCGTCCTTTCTGGAGATCGCCGTGTTGGTTCTGGCAATTTGACTATAAAGCAAATCCCACAGATTAGCAGCCGCATCTACATTAGGAGTAAAACGAGTATCGTAAGCGTTTAATTCACTACCCTGATTTCCGCTTCCCGCTTCATCCCAAGATTGTTTTGTGAACAAATCAGTACCCAGCAATACTAAATCACGCTCTTTGTGTATCTCTCTAAGCTTAGTATAGTTTGAGCGGACAAGGTCTTCGAACCCTTGCTCTGTGACATAATAATTATCTGTGGTCTGATAAGAAACCGAATTCTCATCTAAAAAATCCTCGCAACTGGTACTGAACAAAGTCAGAAGTACCAGTGCTATTATATATTGTCTATTAATTGTTTTCATTTTATAAAATTTTGCTGTTGGAAATAAACCGACTAGAATGAGAAATTTAAACCGAACAAATAGGTCGCTGAAGGAATACCATCATTGTAAGTACTGGAGTTAAATTCCGGATCCATCCCATCAAAATCGTGGAAAACAAAAGGATTGGTTACCTGCGCATATAGCCTGAAGTTGCTAAAACCATATTTCTCTAACACTGTACGTGGTAGCGTATAACCAAACGTAATGTCAGAGATTCTTAAAAAACTAGCATTCTGATAGAAAATGGCTGATCTGTGCGGGTTTGACGTAATACCTGGTCCATAATATTCATTGGTAGGATTGTTTACAGTCCAGTAATCAAGGTTCAAAGCATTGTATCTCCCAACGCCTACTTCCCCCATGGTTCCTGATAGCATACTATTTCTATACATAGCTCCCTGGCTGGTATAGATCAGGAAAGAAAGGTCGAAATTGCCATAGGTCAACTTATTTGTTATACCCATCGTCCAATCAGGCTGTTCTGAGCCAAGGATTGTCCTGTCGTCTATACCTTCATTAGAAGATATCATACCATCATTGTTTTGATCCACTACTTTTACTGAGCCGGGCACTTGGTCATATTCCATAGCGGCAGCAGCTTCATCCAATTGCCAAATCCCATTAAATTCATAATCATAATGAGCATTTAATGGCTGTCCTACAAAAAGACCTGTAGCAATGTCTTGCTGTATTCCATCAGTACCGATAGAGAGTACTTCATTCACATTTTTAGCGAAGTTGATACTTGTGGTCCATTTAAATTTATTATTGACAATATTCACCGTATTCAACGTCAGCTCAACGCCCCTATTAGCTACTTCACCTACGTTGGTGGCCACACTACTAAAACCTGAAGAGGTTGGGATTTGTACATTGTAAATCAAATCAACTGTTTTACGATTATACACCTCTAAAACAGTACTAATTCTGTTATTAACTAATCCCATTTCCAAACCGATATTGAGTTCCTTACTTTTCTCCCATCTCAGGTCTTTGTCCGCCAAGTTTTCTGGAGCAAACCCGTAAGCATCTGCGCCATCAAAATCATAGGGTGTATTGATCAATCTCGCCTGTGTACTGTAAGGATCCACCGAACTATTACCTACTAATCCATAGCTCACTCTCAACTTCATATCAGATATGGCATCGATATTTTTGATGAATTTTTCTTCTCCCAGTCTCCACGCCACTGCTGCTGATGGGAAAAAATCCCATCTATTCTCCTCACTCAATTGTGAAGCACCATCCCATCGGCTGGTAAGCGTTAGTACATATTTATTTTTAAATCCATAAATGACCCTTCCCATATATGAAAGCAGGGATCTTTCTGTCAGTTTTGTGTTTAATTCTGCTGGTCTGGCAGTACCGTAAGCATACCATAAGGAGTTGTATGGAATCTCATCTACATAGCTGTCCATTTCTTCGTTTCGTTCGAGGAAACTACTTTGCACGCCTGTAATTGTGAAATCATGATCTCCGACTTCCTTCTTATAGGTGATGATGTTATCCAATGTATAATTGGATATATCATCTGTCTGACGAAAAGACCTCGGCAATAGCGTAGTCTTTCTATCCTTAGTCATCGTTCCTCTGAACTGCCCCCATCTTGAATTGTCAACGCTTGCAGAGATCACAGACTTGATGGATAATCCTTCTAGAGGAGTGAGCTCTAAATAAGCATTCCCAAAGAAGGTATTCGACCTAGTTTCATCCTGAAAATTGTAGGGATCCATTTCGATGAGAGGATTCAAAACTTGCTTATCATTGATGCCCATCCATGAAGCATAACCACGCCAATCAAGATCTTGATTTTCATCAGGGTTGAGAATATCATCGTAATAGACAACACCTGTAGGTCGTGCTCTGTAAGCACTTCTCAAACCTTCATTAGAGGCCACTTCTTGTTTTGAAAAACTATAATTCGCTGTAAAGCCTACTTTCAAGAAATTAGTCACTTTACTGTCCATACTACCTTTGATGTTGTAGCGCTGGAATTGTGTGTTTTCCAAATTTCCTCCTTCGTTCAAATATCCAGCTGAAAAATGATAGTTGGTATTATCACTTCCTCCTCCTACTGAAACAGAATGATTGGTTTGCATGGCTGGCCCAGATATTTCATCCAGCCAATCCGTACTCTTGCCAGAATTAATCAAGTCAAGCTCTGTAGAAGTATATGGTCTAGGGTTAAAGTCAGGATTGTTGAGTACTGCATCAGTCACACTAGCCTTGTAGAATTGCTGAGCATTCATCATATCTGGCAAGTGAGCAGGTGTTTTCACTCCTACATAGCCGCTGTAACTTACTATTGGTTTGCCTTTAGCACCTCTTTTGGTAGAAATAATGATTACTCCATTAGCTCCTCTGGAACCGTATATGGCAGTGGATGAAGCATCCTTCAATATCTCCATAGACTCAATATCTGAGGGATTGAGCGCATTCATGTCTCCGCCCATCACACCATCAATGACTACAAGCGGTTCGTTGCTGTAATCTATTGAGCTCAAGCCTCGAATGTTAATGTTGTACCCAGCTCCTGGCCTACTGCTCTGCTTAGAAACAATTACCCCTGCAGCCTGGCCTTGAATTGCCTTGGCCGCTTGAACTGGGTTAGCCCTTACAATATCCTCTGTTTCCACAGAGCCAATGGCACCCGTTACATCTTTCTTTTCAACCTGACCGTATCCAATAACCACGATTTCCTCCATTGAGGTAATGTCAGAAGTCATGGCCATATCGATCACTGATCGTGATCCCACGGTGACTTCTTCGGTATCAAACCCAACAAAACTAAACACCAATACAGCAGTTTGATCTGGCACTTGAAGTGAGTAGTTTCCATCAACGTCTGTTACTACACCAACTGTAGTCCCCTTTATCAGGATGCTTGCCCCTGGCAAAGGCACATTTTCATCGTCTGTCACCACACCAGATATTTGGGTCTGCGCCCAAGAAGCACTCGTGTAGCCTAACAATAAGACAATCAATAAGAGTTTAAGTTTTTTCATAAATTTTTCGTTTTGTTTTTAAATCATATCAGCCCCATGCAAGAACTGATATTCGAAATAGCATAATTAAATGCTCCTTGAAATGGATATTTTATCCATAAACATGGATTCTCATTTTTTCTTTGGATATAGCCCACACCAAATAAGGCAAAAACACTCCTACAAACGATTTATTTAAAGATTTAACGTCTTCCACAATAATTCTTCAACATTGAACCTTTTATGAGAAGTATCCATATTCACGATCAAAAAATCCATACTATCGAGATTAGATTTTTGATATTATTAGACACTCTCTTGAGTATAACCTTCAAAATGAATCCTTGACCTTAATTCAAGCGATTGATAGATTTCATTTGGAGAGTAAATAAACACATAATGATCCTTATCTATTTTCTTAATAGACGAGGCTTCGAAAACCGAGGAATTGGCAACCCTCTATGGATCTAATGTTTGATGCTATGCGTTTCTGTCAGGTTTTTGAGTTGTTGGACCAATGATCGTACGCATATACGATGTTAATTTGGTCATAGGCTTATGATATTTCAAATCGGTAAATGTCTGTCCAATTACTTCGACCTACTTCCAGTTAGTACACTTTCAAATTGTGTTTCCCAGCAGGCAGTGGTATAATGTTTTGATAATCGTTGAGTATTTCGCCATTTAAAATCACTTTAGAAATGGCTTGCCCACCCAAGTCGAATTCGCCTATCATATTAGCCGGAATTTCGATCACAAAGTGTTTTGTTTCGTCCGATTGCAACTGATAATCCGCTTTAACAGCTCCTCTAATTGTGGGCACTTTAATAGAACTGGAGGTTAAAGTCTCCAATTGCGGTCGGATGGAAACCGTGTCGTACCCTGGCGATTTTGGCCGAATGCCCCAGAGTTGTCTTGGAATGATGTTGGCCGGGGTGGCTCCCCAGGCGTGGTTCCAATCTGCATTGGGTTTGTATTTCATATCCCAGGCTTCTAGCGTCATGGTCGAACCCATTTTGATCATATTATACCAACTTCGGTCGTGGGTAGCTGTCATTAAATCCATTGCATATTCCCATTCATTGGCCTTATACAAACCCTCTAGCAAATATTGAGAGCCATATACACTACAGGCCATGCCTCTGGTTTTGATGAAGTCGACGACTGACTTTATGCTTTCTATCGGAACTATATCAAAAGCCATAGCCATCATATTGGCATGCAGCGAGGAGTGGCTAGTTCCTTCCCCATCTATATAGACGCCTGTAGTAGGATCAAGTAATTTATCATTGATCGTTTGTTTTACTTTTAACGCCAGCTGGCTCAGCTCCTCTGCCTCCTTTTGTCTGTTTAGTATGCTGGCAAATTCCGCCATAATCTCCAAGTTTCTATGATAGAAACAGTTCACAACTGTATTGATAGGCATCATGACGAAACCATCGCGCTCGCCTTCTGCCGTAGCCAACTTCCAGCCAGTATCTTTCTGCGCTGGCGGCCAGTCTACGATATCCTTTAGTTTGTCTTTGGGGTTGGTGAAGCCAAGCTTCTTCATGAACTCAGGTGTGGCCTTGGCCGAACTAATCAACCCATCTTCGCGACGCAGCTCCATCAAAGTCTTGTGCTTCAGCTCATCGTAGTATTTCTCAATCAATTCCGTATTGCCAGTGTACATATAGTCGGCATGAAACATCAACGCTACATGAAGCTGCCACTCGGTCGGCCAAGTGGGGTTTTCCATAAAGTATTCGATCGTCTGTCTCGCAATGGCGTATTCTCGATCTGTCGTATAATGGCTCAGCTGGTTCAGGTACGCATCTGCCTCATAAGGAATACGCTCCCGATCGCCATCTACATACAATCCGGCAAAAGTGGTGGCCTTGATCGAGTACTTGCATAATTCCCAAACGGCATTCAACAAAGTGTCGGAGCTGGTGAAGTAGCTGGCATCATTCTCCCAATAACCATGATAAAAAAGCTGCGTAAAGTCTTCGGCCTCCAAATCGCCCTCAGTGCCTTCTATTGCCACATATCTGAAAGGCATCAGCACTGGAAATGAATCTGGCAACTGCACTGCCCGTGGCTTGGTATTTTTCTTGTCTGGCCGAATCTCCAATAAATATTGTGATTGTTCAGGGTTCACAGCGACTTCTACCTTTTGATGGCGAATGGTGCGTTGTGGGTCTCGGTTTATTTTACCGTCCAGCAGTTGCTCACCGATATGAACGGTGAGTGTGTCAGCTTTTTTCGCTTGATAATTAAAAACTAAAGTTGCGAAAGCCGCTTTTCCAAAATCGATAAAATAGGAGTCCTCACCGATTTGCTGAAAGATAATTGGTTTGATTCTGTCTATCTGAAAAGTATTGGCACTTGTAATAAAACCATTAGCTTCTCCTGTTTTAAAGCTTTGATGTTTTGAGAAAGGCATCTCTACCTCGTTTGCATCCCAAATTTTTACTTTCCAAAAATACGTTCCGCTCAGGTTCAATGGTTTTCCTTCATACTCCACATCAATGGATTGGTTGCCATATACTTTTCCTGAATCCCAAAGGTCTCCTGTTTCTTTTTGAATCAAACCTTGGGTGGACGCAACTATAATTTGATAGGCCGTTTGCTTAGTCGCTGAATTAGGGACTTCCCAGGCGAATTCAGGCTTATCATCTATGATTAATAAACCCTCAGGGTGCCTAATATATTCCACACTTAAAGAGAGGGGACTCAATGCATCTTCACTTCCTGAGACGCTAGAATTTTCGACTTCCTTGCAAGCAAAAGCAATAACAAAAAGGGCGAGCAGTACTATTAATCTAGCCTGTTCGCAAGATTTAAATATGGATTTCATATCAGGAGTTTGCTAATATTTAGAAGCTATTTTTTAGAATAACTTATTGAATGAAGGATCCCATTCTACAATTTTTTGATCATACATAGCATCCAGCCCCATTTGTACGCAGATGGCTGCCTTGGCACCAGTAGCCAAATTAGACACAGGGGAGTCATTGTTTACGATGCTGTTTTTAAAATCGATCAAGGCTTGCTTGCTTGGCTCTATGTGCTCCACTTTGATTGGGATACCTTTGCCTTCATCCCACGAAACGGTGGCTCCAGACACACCATCCAAGTCCCCTATTTTTTTATTGAATTTGCCCTCAGGGTAAAACCAAGCTTTTGCATAGCCTAGTATGATGGTTCCTTTGTCTCCCAAGACTTTGATCTGATAGTCATCTTTGGAGTTAGCCGTCAAGCAAGTGAATTTTGCTTTTACGCCATCTGGATAATCATAGATCAAATGAATGTTGTCATAGGTTTCTCTGCCATCTTTCCAGTAGTCTACGCTACCAAAACCTGCCACTTTATTGGGTGTAGCGTCCAGTACCCAGTTGGCAAAATCTAATTGATGTGAACACAGCTCCGCCACCAAGCCGCCAGAATACTCTCGGTACATTCGCCAATTGATTATTCTCTCTAACTCAGGTGATGGTACCGAGCGTCTCCAATTGCCGTTTCTATTCCATTGGCATTCGAAAGCTTGTATTTTGCCCACTTTGCCGTTTTTGATCAAGTCCACCACGTGGGTGTACAATCTGGAACTGTGGTACTGATGACCGGTCTGGAATATTTTATTTGAGTTGTTTACTTTGTCGACTAGGCTTTTGATTCCTTCATAGCCTTTGGCCATGGTTTTTTCGCAATACACATGCTTGCCAGCATCTATGGCATCCATCGCAATAGATGCATGCGTACTAAAAGGGGTAGATATCAATACGGCATCGACATTTTTGTCATCCAACAACTTTCTGTAGTCGCTATATCCCTTGGCCTTTTGCCCTTCCACTTTGCTCAGCCCTTCGTCTAACCGAAAAGGAAGAATATCAGCACAGGCCACTACATTGAAGTTTTCAATGCTATTGATATTGGGTATGAGGCCTCTGCCTCTACTACCTGTCCCTATCACACCAATATTTACTTTGCTATTGGCGCCGCCCATTCCTATTATATTGGCAGCGGCGTATGTAGATGTAGCTAATCCTGCTGTTGCTAAGCTACCTTTTATTACGAAATCCCTTCTTTTCATCTATCCCCTTTTGAAACAATAAAATCACCCTTGATAAAAATTACCAAAGGTGATCAATTTAAACAATTCTTGATTCTTATACTGACTTAATTTCCCAACCTGGCTCGTAGGTTCTTGACCACAGCTTCATGGCATCTCTATTGAAAATATGTCCTGTATTTTCATCTACTTCGTAAGCAGCATCAATACGATAACCAATGTTTGCATAGTGCGTCAACATTTGGCTAATAGCCCCTTCATCAATTGGAGAAGTGACTTCTGCTTTGCCACGAATGGTATCAAAGAAATTGTTGGTATGAAGTGTAGAAAGATCTCCTCCACCTCCAAGGGCTGTTCCTGCTTCGTCTCCAGCAAAGAGGTTTTCTTTGATCAATTCCCCTTTGAGGTCATACAGTTTGTAGCCTCCACGATCCACAAATACCGAGCCTTTAGAACCATAAATGATGGTTCCTCTACCCGCACCATATTTATAGTATCCATTTCTGCTTTGCCCGTCCCATTTGATCGTCTTATCTCCAGAAAATTTGAATGTGGCTTCCATGGTATCGTACATTTCCCAACCATCGTCTTTGTACTGATATTTGCCAGCATTTACCTCTACGCGTTCAGGGTATTTCACTTGTAGTGCCCAGCGTGCAATATCCAATTCGTGCGTAGCATTGTTACCCGTTTCGGCTGTCCCGTATTCCCAGCCATACCAGTGCCAGTTATAGTTCCAGGTATCATCGGTGTACTCTCTGCGTGGTGCTGGCCCCTGAAACAATTCCCAATCCAAGCCTGCAGGTGGGTTGGCCTTTGTTTGGTGCGGAACGGCACCTCTTCTGCTGGTATAGAATGCAACAGCATGATATACATCGCCTATGATTCCATCATGGATATCTTTGATGATCTCCTGTGATTGAGGAGAAGATCGCTGCTGGTTGCCCATCTGAACTACCTTTCCATATTTTTTCTGATAGTCTACCAACAATTCACCTTCTCTTGGGTTGTGGCTACATGGTTTTTCTAGATATACATGCTTGTCTGCCGCCATAGCCATACACGCAGCTGGCGCATGCCAGTGATCGGGTGTCGCCATGAAAATGGCATCTATTTTTTTATCATTAATAATGTTTCTAATGTCATTTTCGAGCTTCGGCTTGCCAGTGATCTTACCTGCAATTTTGATAGCGGCATTATCTCTTTGGCTTTTCATCACATCACAGAGATAAACCAAGTCTATATTGTTCTTGGGGTTGGCTATGGCGTCGATATAAGCTCCATATCTTCTTCCCAAACCCTGAATCGCGACTTGGATACGGTCATTCGCCCCAACAATTCTTGAATAATTTTTTGCACTCATGGCATTTAACTGGCTGGTAATGGCCATACCAGCGGCACCTGCCGCAGCTTTTTTAATGAAATTTCTTCTCTCGTTTTTCATAATTATTTGTCTGTGCTGTTATCAATTGGACGGATTTTTATGTTTTTGAATGAGACAAGATCTCCATGATCTTGCAGCAAGATTTGGCCTCTGTCTAGCTCTCCAAAATCCTTCCATTTCACATATTTACTTTCTGATACCAATTTTCGGTATTCAGGGCTTTTTCTTTCGTATTCCAATACCTTCACCCCGTTCAACCAGTGTTCCACATGGTTGTTGATTGATTTGATATGTGCCGTGTTCCATTCTCCAATTGGCTTGATTGGTTTATTCACATCCGCTTGAATCAGATCGTATAAAGACGATACTGTTCTGCTTCCTTCGTGATTACCCAATTTAGCATCTGGGTGTAGATCGTCATCCAAAATTTGGTATTCTAATCCGATAGACGAACCAGGCCCTTTGTTGATCTCGGTATCTACATAATATTTGATTCCGCTATTTGCACCAGGGGTCAATTTAAAATCCACCTTAATTTCAAAATCACTAAACAATTCATCGGTGACAATATCACCACCGGCTCTAGACTCTGCGCCGCCAGAGGATAGCACGGACAGTATGCCATCTTCCATTACCCATCCTTTTTCAGGAAATTTATCAAGTTTGGCTCCTCTCCAGCCATTCGATGTTTTACCATCCCATAGCATTTTCCATCCTTTTTTGGCTTCGTCGATAGTCAAATTGTTTTGGGTAACGATTGGCTTCAAGGGAGAAGCAGTAGCATACTTGTCCAAATTTTCTGTAACAATTCGTACGTTTTTCCACCTAATGTTTGTGCCTTCTTTTTGATCACCTTTGATACTATGCACTTGCAGGGCGATAAACCCTGTAGCCGTTTTATCATCTATTAGATATGAAGCAGGCACACCATTGATCCATGTTTTGATGGTGTCTGCTATGGCTTCTATTCTGTAGTGATTCCATTCATTTTGCTTAAATGCTTTTTGCGCTTCAGGATTGTCCGTCATGGGGTTTAGCCATCCTCTTCTTGCCTCGTCATATATCCCTGCGCTCCACGCTCTTTCTGAAGGATCTATTTCCACTTGGTATCCATGCACCCTGCCATTGAGGTAGTGATCGAAACTATTACTTCTGATTTGGATACCCGAATTCATAGATGGATCAACCTTGTATTCCAACTCCAATATAAAATCGCCATACAATTGGTCTGATCTCAAGAAAGTATTGGGCGTGTTTTTTACTGTGGCCCCTACAATAGCTCCATTCTCCACTTTGTATGTAGCTTCTCCTCCTATTTTAGACCACCCATTCAATGTCTCTCCATCAAACAAATCAACCCAGGGCGTTTGATCTTTTTTCTCGTTTGCACAAGCAAATAAACTTGTCGCAACTAAAAATGCTGATACTATTTTTAGTGTTTTAGTTTTTGTAGTCATATAAAAATGAATTTGTTTTTGTATTCGTAATATCTTTCAAAACTAGCCTGATACCTATTTTTGTATATGGATTTTTCACTCAAAAACATGGTCACCTAGCCAACTTTCACCTCTTCATGCCATCAATAGCCGCATTACTAAGCGTTTTTATCCTTACTTATGTTTTTTTATTTTGAATGTTTTAAAACAATGATCGCTTTTTGAAAGGCCTTTTCCAACCGAAAATCTATTCGATCTGGATCATTTCTATTTTTCATTCCTTGGCGTGTTTCGATGAGTTTTCCATCTTCATATATTTGGATAGATTCGGGATTATATCGCTTAGGCACCCCAATCAAAACAGCATTGTTGTTTTGAATTTCAAATCCACTTTCATTTCTCTGGATGGATAAATTAAGGGCTTCTCTAACACTGAGTATTTCCCAACCTTTATTGGAATACTGGGTGGCTCCCGCAACAAAAATGAAATCCATCTCACTGTCCGTTTCGCGCATGATGCTGAGTAATCCTTTCTGATAAAATTCCGCTGTTTTTACCATATCATTCTCCGAAGTAGTGACCACTATGTGATCTTTTGTCTCTTTGTGGTCGTGCGTAACCTGAATAATTTGTGCAGACTTATTTTTACTACCCTCAAAAAATGTAACATCTGAAATCACCTGTTGGCTCTCTTCCAAAAACGGATTAAATACTGCAACAAATGGATCATGCCAAGCCTCTGCATTATTCCTAATGACCAACGTCGGAATCTTTTCATTGAGTATATCAGCCGTTGCAGATTCCTTACTTAGCGCTTTGGCTTTTGGCCCGTTTACTGAAAAATATATTCGATTTTCTCCCCCCTTCATCCATACCTTCATCAGACTAGTGGGGTTTCCGACGTGTTCTAATTTAAATTGAGCATTTAGCGACTGGGACGTAGAAACGGATTTTTCATCAGTGAAATAATCATATGCGGGTATAAAATTGGGCGCTTTTAATTTAGTAGAAGTGGTCATTGAAAGTCGCTCATCGTTCTCATCCAAAAAACTCAAAGATTGACCCAAGCCATGAAAAAAATAATCGTGCTGCTGGTTTTCTGCATTCGGCCTTTCGGATCGGAACACATCGAGCACATAAGCTTTACCAGATGTACCATTTATGATGGCTGTCAATCGTTGTTGATTAGCCAGAGTGGTAGGTTCAACAAATGAAACTTTAGAAAAAGTAATCTGATCGAAAATATTCTTACGGTCTTCCGATTCTGGAAAACAATTGTCTAGACTGAAAGGTTGACTCACGCGCATGGTACGACTATCTGAGATGCCATCTACTACGACAGTATTGTGTGCTGGATAGCGGGCGTAGTACTGGCGATGATCTTGATGCCAGTAACTCGGGCCTGGCCCCATGTCGGGAGCCAATACATAGTTATTAGCAAACAATTCTATACCTATACCATTGGCATGAGCATGATTCCCGAATGCACCAAACGTAGAGACCATTGTCGCATCTGTGCCCGTTCCCATTCGCTGAGCAAACCAGCTCACATTGGGTGCATAAAATGTGGGAGAGGTTAAATGAGCAATAAGCTCACCCGCATCGGTCTCACTGGTTTCCACCAATTCGTCTACATAAAAGAACAATTCGAACAACCCTCTACCGCGATCACTGGTATCCAAGAGGCCTTGATATAAGGCAGTAATTTCTTTTTCCTTTTCTCTTTTGCCGTACTTTCTGTAGTTGGCTATCAGGTATTCAAAACTCGCCGAAGGCAAAGATTTATGCCCCGAATCACCAAAAGCCACTATTCGCCCATTGGGGAATAAATACTGAAAGGTGGCCAATGTTGCTTTTTCTATAACTGGAAAATTTTCTAATTCATTGTCATTAGTTGCATTGTCGAGCACAGTCAGGATATTGAGAAGTGTCTCCGTAACGTGCATAGAGTAAGCAGCCGATTCTGGCCAAATGCCCGTTTGCTGGTCGTAGTTTAAAATCGCTTCCTTTAATGCGATTTGCCTGTCGGTACTCACGCTAAAGGTATGGTCGAGGTAATACTGCTGCCCTTTGCCATTGTCAAAATATTCGTTGCTATCTAGAGCCAAACCAATATAAGTCAGGAACCTGGCTTGGAAGAAATTCCAGTTGTTGTCCGGGATTCCGTTTTTGATAATCTGGTCACCCCATTTCTGAAAAACAGCTGTAGAAATACCTCGATCGTGCCCACTTTTCTCAAGGTATTCATACATGAAATCATAAATGAGTGAAAGTGAGACTACAATTTGTTCATGGATCACTTCGAAGGTAGCCAATCCTGAAACCTGTTGCTGCCTAGTATTATCCAGATCTACTGGAGGCTCTCGGTAATACATTCCTTTCATATAGGTATCGTACACTGGCAGCACAAACTCCGCATATTTATCATCTCCCGTAAACCAATACAAAAAAGCCGCATCTTCGGCAATGGTCATGATTTGCCTATTAATTCCTTCAATAATATGTCCTGATTTTGAAGGATGCACCCATTCCATTTCTTTAGTTTCCTTCTTTTTCAGATACATACCTCGCTCATCGTCTAAGTAAGGCTGAATTTCTTCTATCGAAGGCCTTATATAATCCGTTGCCCAATCACGGGTACCTGAATAACGAACAGTAGGTACTGGCGCTTCTCCCTCGGAGTGCGAAAAATCGCCACCATGCAAAAATACTTTACTGTGCTTCGTTTTCCAGTTCATTTGCAAGCGCGACACCAGCCAGTTTGGGTCAGACTTACACAGCTCAATGTACCCATCAACTTTTTCTTTCTTCTTCTCTATTATTTCTACCTTCCATGCTACCTTTTTTACAGCTCTGGCGAAATCTTTTGCCTTCACATTATTAACATAAATTCTGGGATGATTCTCTTTAGATCCAGTTTGGTTTGATTGAGCACAAAGCCCTATGGCTATCAGCAGACAAATGCTCAGCAAGCCATAAGATTTCACACGCTTACTTATTTCAATCCCTACCTTATACTTAATTATCATATCTATTTTCGTTTTTTCAATCTGTCTTGTCTGTTTTTTTCAGTCTAAAAAGCACTTCCTTGAAGGAATGATTTGCATAAATGATTGGAAAATCTATTCCCCCTTTCTTTCAGACGATGAGCAGCCTAAAGAAGTCGTATGGATAGGGTCTTTAGACAACTAACGGTCAGTAAAGTCCAATATACTGGTTCTCATCTTAAACCATTAATTGTTCTAAAGGCGTTTAAACAATCATAAAACCAAAAATATATCCCTTCACCGATATCTTCCCTAGCCTTGCAAAAGCCATCCATATAATAGATGACTTTATCCATATTCCCAATGATAGTTAATTAGGTTCTCTCTTACATTAACCCCCTTGATTGAAAATTGGCAATTTGAACTGAATTACTGATAAAACAGCTAGCTTCATTTTTCTATAGGCTCCGGAGGTTCAAACGATATACTATATCATCCTTTTATTTAAAAAAAACTTCTCTACCAACGGATATCCAACTTCAAAAAACAGCTTTCAAACCTACTCAAGAATCCATCTTAATACATTTGAATCAAATAAAACCTGATAACTGACATTCGATGATTAGAACAACCTGTTTTTTGATACTGATCCTTTGTGGTTTCTCCAGCATGTCTCAAACCGAAATACCAACGGGCCGACGGCTACGCGAGATTGCCGAAGATCGATTTGTGTATGATCGCATTTATATCGGCGGCGCCACACATGGCAAACTCTTTGGCACAGCCTCTATGGAAATCCTCAATCGAGAGTTTAGCTACATCACCCCTGCCAATGATTTCAAACAAACCTATATCCATGCCGAGCCTGGCGAGTGGAGATGGGAGCTCCCCGACCAATGGGTAGACAGCGCCAAACTCAACAACCAACTCATCAGAATGCACTCGCCGATAAGTCCACAAGCATCCAAATGGGCCAAGGACGACTCGCGAACCGCAGCCGAGCTCAAAACCAACATGACCGAGTACATGACCGAGCTCTGCAAGCACTACAACGACAAACCCGAAATCGAATGGATGGATGTGGTAAACGAAACGGTAGAGCGCGACGGCAACTGGTTTGGCCCCAAGCCGGGCACAGACCTGTGGGAAAACCCATGGCCGCTGATCGGATATGACCAAACTACAGACGGACTAAACCCGCCCTCGTATATCCGTATGGCATTCGAAATAGCCAATACCCATGCCCCAGACATCAAACTGATCTACAACCAACAGGGCGACATGGAAGATGCCATGTGGAACAAAACCAAGGCAACCGTGCTCCACCTCAGATCGCTAGGCTTACGGGTCGACGGCATTGGCTGGCAAGCCCATCTCGAAACCGACTTTTTGGAAATCCCCAACGTGATCGCCAAACTAGAAGCTCTGATCGATTGGGCGCATGCCAATGACTTGGAATTTCATGTCACAGAAAATGACGTAGACATCAAAAATGGCGACGACGAGGACAAGCAAGCCGAAATATTTGAAATTATAGTGAAAACGGTACTAGCCAAAGCAACCAGTGGCGTGGTGACATGGAACGCCTGGATGGTGCGAGACAGCGATGGCAAAGGAGCCGATGGTCTACCAGCAATGTTCGATGCCGATGGCAAACCAAAACCTGCCTACTATGCAGTGCAGCAAGTGCTCGAAGACGTAGTGATAGACGCCCAGCTCACCACACAAGTATCGGGGCAAGGCAGCCTAAACGATGTGGCCGGCACCTACCTACTCAACACAGAGCTCACCCTCACAGCCACTCCCGCCGATGGCTATGCCTTTTGGAAATGGGAGGGCACCGAGTCCGACACCGAAAATCCGAAAACCATCACGCTCACCCAAGACTATGACCTCACGGCTCGCTTTTTGAAAGAAGACGATCCAAAGTTGATATTAGGCATGGATGTAATAGCAACCAATGACCTATGGGTGTACCCTAATCCAGTAACAGATGGGCAGCTGACCGTAGAAATAAAAACAGATACATCTAGCCCCGTGACCTTATCTCTTTTTAATTTTTCTGGAAAATTATTGCAATCCAATGCCTATACCCAGCCACAACCCTACCGATTTGAACTAGATTCCTCTTGGGACAGTGGCATCTATCTACTTAGAATCAGTTTTGATAATCAGACCGTGAACAAAAAAATAGTAATTCGATGAAAACAAATACGACAAACCCTATAATAAAAAGGCGTACTGGCCTATTGGTGCTGAGCCTATTGATACTCCTAGGCGCTCCCCTACAAGCCCAAAATAAGCAGAAACCCAATATAGTTTTCTTCCTAGTAGACGACATGGGGTGGAATGATGTGAGCTATGCGCAAAGCCAATTTTATGAAACGCCCAACATTGACAAAGCCTCAAAAGAAGGCGTGGTCTTTTCGCAAGCCTATGCGGCACATCCACGATGCGTGCCTTCTAGATATGCGATGGTCACGGGTAGATATCCTGCGAGAGTCAACAGCCCCGGCCCTGGTGAAGGAGACTTGACCGATGATACCATGACCCTTGCAGAACCCTTCAAAGCCGCTGGGTATGCTACCTTCTTTGCAGGCAAGTGGCACCTCGCCTCGGCCGAATCCTATCCCAATACCCAAGGTTTCGATTATAATTTTGGTGGTGGCCATGCGGGTGCTCCCAAGTCCTACTTCCAGCCATACAATGTACAAAAGTCGGGAAAAGGCAACGGCAAAGAACGAAACATTAAAAACCTAGGAGACGCCCCTGTAGGCTATTATCTCACCGATCACCTCACCGACAAGACCGTCACATTCATCAGAGAGCACAAGGACGAGCCATTCTTGGTCTACCTCTCACACTACGGCGTACACACGCCATTCGAAAGCAAGGATGAAAAAACCAAGGCTTACCGAAAGAAGGCCAGATCACTCTATGGTGATGCAGAAGTGGAGGAATTTGCCTTGACTCCCACGACCGGAGAAACCAAACTGCGTCAAGACAACGCCGTATATGCTGGCATGATCGAAAGCATGGACGAGAGCTTTGGGCGCGTGATGGGCCTGCTCGAAGAGCTCGACCTCAAAGACAACACTATTGTGGTCTTTACCTCCGATCATGGTGGTCTATCCAACCGTGGCAATGGCCGAAAGGTAGCCACGTCCAACCTTCCGCTGAAGGCTGGAAAAGGACATAACTACGAAGGAGGAGTCCGAGTCCCGATGTTTGTGAGCTGGCCGAGTCAGATCCAGCCAGGTAGCTCCTCTACTGTGATCACTGGCACGGACTATTTCCCTACGCTGCTGGAGCTTTCTGGCTTGCCATTAGAGAACAAGGCGCATATAGACGGTGTGAGTTTTGCTCCCTCACTTACTCAAAATAAACTTCAAAACACGGATAGACCCGTTTTTTGGCACTCGCCGCTACCACGACCCAAAAGCACTGGCGACCTCACCAATACTGCTGTAAGATTGGGTGATTACAAACTTTTGGATTTTTATCAAGACGGTCGCATCGAGCTGTACAACATCGCCAAGGATCAAGAAGAATCAAACAATCTGGCAGACAGTATGCCTGAAAAAAGAGATGAACTCATGACGCTAGTCAATGACTGGAGAAAAGAAGTAAATGCCTACATGGGCAAAAAATAAAAGTCATACTTCGCTACAACGACAAAGGCTGTCCTCTGGGACAGCCTTTGTTTTTTTTCATTAAACCTTCATTAGAACTTCGTGATGAGCAGTTAAAAAGCAATCTTCCAGAAAACTTTTGTGCTATTATTCCACAACCACTTTCGTAGCAAAACGGACTTCCCCCGCTTGGATTCGGAGTAGATAGAACCCCTTCACCAAGCCATTTACCGTCAAGGATTGAGTCGCATAGTATCGCCTTTCGTACACGACTTTACCGCTCATATTTACAAGCTGTAGGTCGATAGTATCTGCGAAGTCGGGCAAATCGATGTGGAGCAAGCCCCCACGCACAGGCACGGGATATACGGACAGGTCACGTTCGATAGCCATGCCCAATATTTCATCTGATTTCACCTCTACTTCCACACACGCCGAGATGGCCGTGCAGCCACCGTTGGAAATTTCTACGGCATAGCTACCCGATACTGCGGGGGCATACGAGGATGAAGATTCGAGGGCAATATACGCGTCATTTACACAGTCCCACCATTGGTACTCATACCCTGTCAAAGTGGTGCTCAACCGACCTTCGTCTAGCGCAATATCAACGGTCTCGTCGATAGTAGTGGCCACGGTCAAGTCAATCGTCAAGACGCTATCCATACCATTTTTGGCTGTCAGGGTATTGGTATAGATACCCGACTGGCCATAGACCGACCCGTCTGGAGACGTATAAGATGCTTCGCAAGTGCCCACCTCCACAAAGCCACTAAGGGTCGGCTGGGCGATATTTCTTCTTTTGAATTCCAATTCGAATTGATCGACGATGGCGTCGTAGGCCTCGTCTCCAATCAGGTTGTTGGATTCCGTGGGGTCTGCCACTAAGTCGTACAGTTGGTAGCCCACAGCGGTACCATGTCGCTCCCCATTTTCATAATCCATCTGCACCCATTTAGTGTATCGGTATTGCTTGCTGCGCAGGGTGTAGCCCATGTGTGGCATACCGCCAGCGTTTCTATGAAACTGTGACAGGGCAGCCTCCCGCACCTCATACGTCGGGTCATCCAGTATCTTCACCAGCGACCTTCCTTGCAGCGATTTCGACACTTCCAATCCCGCCAATTCGCTCAGCGTTGGATAAATATCCACCAACTCCACAGGAGATTCCGAAGTGCTACCGCCCGTTCCGTGATCGGGATCATAGATGATCATCGGAGATCGCACGGCCTGCTCTAGATTAGAATGCTTTCCCCATAGGTTGTGGTCACCCAAGTGCCAGCCATGATCGCCCCAAAACACGATCGTAGTAGTGGAGGTGAGGCCTAAATCATCCAACTTATCGAGCACTTTGCCTACCTGGGCATCCGCATACGACACACTTGCCATGTAGCCATGTATCAGCTTTTTTTGTTCGTCTTCATTGAGATCTCGATCGCTAAACAGCGGCACATCCGAATAGCTGTTGGTCATCTCGCCGTTGTTGCGCCAAGCTAGGCCTGGCACGCTGGCTTCTTGTGTCTGATCCGGTGCCAGCACGATTTCGTCGCGGTCATACAGCTCCCAGTATTTTTGAGGAGCCACAAAGGGCAAATGCGGTTTTGAAAACCCCGCCGCCAGAAGGAAAGGGGTATTGGCTTGAGCCAAAGTTTCCAATTTTTCTACGATGTAGGCTGCAGTAGCGCCATCCTTGTAGGCATTGTCGGGCACATCCAAGCACTCGGTGGTGGGCTTGGCAAATGGGAACAGCTTGATCGCCTCATTCTTGTCTTTACTACTGGTCAGGCCATGATCTGTCAGGTACTGCTCATAGTCTGCATCGTCTTGCGGCACTCGGCTGTCTTGATAGCCCGCATAGCCATCTCCCAGCGTGGCATCGTAATACGCTTTGTCTACGGCGTGCAAATAGGGCTGCGACCACGACGGCGCATCGTACTGATCGTCTACCGAACGAGGGTCGTACAGCTTGCCCGCACCAGTAGTGGTATAGCCATTGTTTTTGAAATACTGCGGCAGTGTGACCACATCGGGTTTTTTGTCCCGAATCAGCGTACTCAAATCCCAGACTTCGGTGGCGTCTGGGTAGAGGCCAGTGAGCAAACTGGCACGCGAAGGCGCACATACTGCCTGCTGGCATGAGGTATTCAGAAACGTGGTGCCCATCGCGGCCAAGCGGTCGATATTGGGCGTGTGCATTTGATCATATCCATAACTGGAAAGCAAGGGTTTCAGGTCATCGATGGCGATCATCAGCACGTTTTTTTGCTGCCCGTGTACCAGACCACCAAAAAAGCAAAAGAGTATAACTAGCCTTTTTTTCATCATTCGTTTAGTTATTCACTATCAAGATTTCGCTGTCCTTGTAGCCGATGCGATTGGCAAGGGCATAGAGGTATTGTCCTTTTTTGAGTGGGACGGGCGTGGTATAGAGCTGCCAGCCAGCATCGAGGTCAGGGGCAATACTTTCGTCTGATATGGTATAGGCTAGCGATACGCCTTCGCCTACGGCTTTAAGAGTGGCTACACTTTTCTTCACTTTAGCGATAGGCTGCGCCGTCTGTGGCTGCTTTCCTTCGGGCCACATGTTCAAAAACATTTCCTTTTCGGGAATGGCTCCTTGGTCGTTGACCTCCGCTAGCCACGTATCCATGGCTAGGCTCAGCGCTTGGATTTCTGCGGTGTAACTGGGATCATCTATCAGATTATTTAGACTGCTGGGATCTGCTCGGCGGAGATAAAACTCCTCGTCGGTTTTTGTTTTTCTAAACCAATAATTCTGATCCGAATTCAACTGATCTGATTCACTCATGGCGAGTAGCTCATTCATCATCGGTATTTTTTTTCTGTAGGAATTGTCCTTGTAGGCGGGCAGTTCAGGATGGTAGTTTCTCACATAGACGTAATCCTTGCTGATCACCGTCCTCACCCGATCGCTAAACTCATCGAAGCGATCGCCCGACCCGAACACATACGGCCGAGGCGACACAGCATCATTGCCCAAGAAGTCTTCGCCCTGCAAATAGGCTGGCGCTTCCACTCCCGCCAGAGCCAAAACAGTAGGTGCCAAATCCACAAAGGAGATCATGTCGTTATTATATGTCTGCTGGAGCCTATCGGGTATACGCACCATCATGGGCACCCGCAGCCCCGACTCATAGTGCAGTCTTTTGCCTCTAGGCAAAGGCCCACCATGGTCGCTAAAAAAGAAAATGATGGTGTTGTCCAATAGCCCTGCGTCTTCGAGTTCTTTCAGTTTTTCTCCTACTTCGGCATCCATCAGTTCGATGTTGGAATAGTTTCTGGCTACGTCGTTTCGGATGGTCTCCGTATCCGGAAAATAAGGAGGCAAAGACACGGCAGCAGGATCGGCGGTCAGCGGTTTGTCTTTGTTTTTCCAAAGGAAAGATTCGTGGCTCACATTGATATTGAATACAGAAAAGAATGGCTGACCTTCTTTTCTATGCTTCCAATGCGCCTGGTTGCTGTTTTCATCCCAGGCGGTGACGGGTGCGGCAAACTGATAATCGGTTTTGGCGTTGTTGGTACAGAAGTAGCCAGCTGTTCTCAAGTATTCGGTGAAGCACTTTACCTCCGCCGGAATCACTGCCGAATAAAGCGGAATCGAATCACCATTGATGTCCACGGCATTGGACGGCGAACTGTAATCTCTGCTGCCCCAGCCGGCCATGTCATGACCGGTTCGCATGTTTTGCGTACCGATAGCGATCGGATACATGCCCGTGATGATCGACGACCGCGCGGGCGCACACACGCCCACCGTGGCAAATGCCTCGTTGAAAATCATGCTCTCCGTAGCCAAACGATCCAAATTTGGGGTTTGTGCTGTAGAATCTCCGTACATCGACAGCGTCGGGCTGATGTCTTCGCAGGTCACCCATAGGATATTGGGCTGCTGCGCCCAAGTGCTAGTAGTCGCCAGCGCACTCATAATCCAAACCGATACTAA
Organism: Reichenbachiella carrageenanivorans; assembly: GCF_025639805.1. Lineage (NCBI taxonomy): Bacteria > Pseudomonadati > Bacteroidota > Cytophagia > Cytophagales > Reichenbachiellaceae > Reichenbachiella > Reichenbachiella carrageenanivorans. Next base: position 451,725 of record NZ_CP106735.1, read on the forward strand.
ACGGAGCATTATTGTTCGTTTGACTCCCATATCGTAGTTCTTAGTTCCGTTTGCATAGTGGCCAATACAGCCTGCTTGCTTGCTTCATTTACCCAGTTTTTGGTTTCCAATGGGTCTTCTTGGTAGTCGTACAGTTCTCTAGCCACGACCTTAGTTTCGTCGTATGATGTGCGATTGTCAAAATCTCCTTCATACCATTCCACATAGCGGTAACGGTCGTTTCTGATGGCATAGCCCATCCGCTCTCCTCTCGGGTATTGGCTGATCGCAAATGACTTGACGGCCGTCTTTTCGCCCGACACGATCGGCACGAGGCTTTGGCCTTGCAGGTGGTTGGGCGCTTGCAGACCGCTCAACTCACAGATCGTAGGAAACACATCTACAAGCTCCACCGGACTATCATTTTCTTTGAAAAAGGTATAGTCTGGCGACTTCACCATGAGCGGCGTACGGGTGGCCTGCTCAAAATTGGAGTGCTTGTTCCACAGGCCATGATCGCCCAAATGCCATCCATGATCGCCTATCAACACAACAGTTGTCGTTTTATCCAGACCAGAAGATTTTAAGTATTCCATCAACAAACCAACCTGTGCATCTACATAAGATACACTGGCATAGTAGCCATGGATCAATTCTCTCTGTTTGTCAGGAATGACGGCTCCATTTTCATCCAAACTTTTTTTGATGTCGGAGTAGTTTTTCAGCTCCCCAAACGTGTGGTAGGCAAAGGCCGGCGACCCTTCGGCATGGGCTTGAAAACTGGCCAACTGGATCTGATCCCGATCATAGAGATCCCAGTATTTTTTGGGCGCTACAAAGGGCAAGTGAGGTTTGTGAAATCCCACGGCAATAAAAAATGGTTTCTTCCCTTTTTGAAACATCTCCATCGTAGCGATACTCTTGGTCACCAATGCCCCATCGGCATAAGCGTCGTCTGGCACGTCTATACATTCAGTGGATGGATTAATCCCTCGTTTTTTAAATGCTTGATTAACGGCTAGCCAGACTTTATCGCTGGTAGGGTCACCAGGAAAATCATTCTTCATCTCCTGATATACTTTTTGAATCTCTGGGCTTTGGTATTTGAAATTGGCTGGAATTTCATATCCTTCTGCATAGTCCAAATCAATGTCTTCGACAAACGGAAGACTCCATGATCGAGGGTCATTTTTTTTCGCCCCGTGGAGCACCTTGCCCATCCCGATGGTCTCATAGCCGTTTTGTTTGAAGTATTGGGGCATGGTCAATATGTCGGGGTTCATGTCTCGCATGTTGGTTTTCAGATCCCACACTCTGGTGTAATCTGGCCGCATGCCAGTCATAAAACTGACTCGCGAAGGCGCACAAACCGCCTGCTGACAATGCGCATTGGTAAACGCCACACTCTCGGCCGTAAACGCATCCAAATTCGGAGTAATCATTTGGCTCTCGCCATAACTATGGATGAGTGGTTTCAAATCATCTATGATGATAAAAAGCACATTTTTGTCTTGCGCCATAGCGCCGAAATGGCACAAGAGCCATAGGCCAATCCATCCTGCTGTGATCCGTTTCATTGTTCGTTTTTTTAGTTAGCTGATTCGTAAATTTCTACGGTATCTATCAGGACTAGCCCCTCGCCTTCGGCGTTCCATCGATTGATGACCAACTCGGCTGAGGTGGCCTTGGTGCCAGTAGTGAATGACAGCACGGCTGTTTGGTAATTGCCATTGCCTTTGACTCTGGTTACGGCTTGCTCTCCACCAAAATCGCTCACTTTCACAACCGACTTCATCCCATTGGGTGATTTCAAGGCTGCTTCTATGGTGTAGGTGGTGCCTGGCTTCAAATTTTCCAACGTTTTTTTAATACCACTTTTGTCGACCGAGAGCGCTACGCAGGATTGCCCTTCGGCTGCTCCTTCGTTTTTTAACTGGGGTTTGGTGTCGCCAAACTGCCCCCATGTTTTTTCAAAATCTCCCTTTTCAAACCCGTCACTAAACACTACGTTTTTCGACGCTGCTTTTACTATCGGCTGAGGGTTTTGTAGGGTCTCGCATATCGCGAAATATGCCGGCTTGGGCTGCCCCTCCTCGTCGAACATAAACATATACTTGTCGGCATGCTTGCCCACGCCATCCACGATGCCCCAAGTGTTGTAGGTCACTACGCCAGTGCTACGTTTGGCAAGCAAGACATTCAGAATATTGGCATAAGCTTCTCCCTGCTTTTGCAGCGCGGCAACGGTCTGTTTTCCATCCCAGATTTTGTAGTCGATTTCGGTCACATGAAAATCCAAATCATTGGCATGAGCCCAGTCGATCAGACCCGATAGATAATCGAGCTCTTGCTTATCTATGCCTAGCGGCTGATCGCTTCGCAAATGTGCTTGCCACCCCAGGCCATCTACTCGCAGCCCTTTGGCTCGTAGGTAACCTATGGTTTCTTTGACGCGCTCCCACATAACTGGCTCCATGCTCCCGTGCTGGTTGTACACCAAACTGATGTCGGGCGCATACTTATTGGCGATCTCGAAAGCTTGGGTGATGTAGCTTGGCGTCTGGTTCTTGTCGTCGTCTGCACCAATAATCGTCCAAGGGTTTTCCCACTCATCTACACCGGGTTTTGGGCTAAACCAAGAACCGTCTCTATCCACCGTTTCGTTGACTACGTCCATCCATTTCACATTGGGGTGGCCGTTGAACCGCTTGCACTCTTCGGTCAAATATTCGGTCATTATTTTTTCAAGTTCCTTCGGCGTGCGGTTGTCTGCCTTTGCCCATTTGGATGCTTGTGGGCTGATAGGGCCATGGAGCCTCACGGTCAGATCATTGGCCTGAGCCATGGCCAATACAGCATCTATTCCTTCCCAGTCCCATTCGTTGGGCGCTGGGTGTACACGGCTCTGCTTGGCGCAATTTTCGGGCACCGTGTAGTTGAACTGGCTCACTAAGATATCTTGTACCTGGGTGTTGAGTTGGGCGGTATTGATCGTAGCTCCGATGTAAAAAGTATCGTTGCTGCCGTCCTTTAGCACGGTTTTCAGTGCAGGCCCTTCGATGCTGTTTTTACTTTTTTTTTCTATGATACTCACCTCGTCAAACCACGACTTACCCTTGCCATCACCATATTTTTGCAAAGTGATCTTGACTGACGTATCGGCTGCCCCGGTGACAAACGACGTGGTGATTTGACCATAGTCGGCGTCTTTGTATTTTTCTTTGATGTCCTCTCCTCCATAGTCGGACAGCTTGATGACCACGGTTTCCTTATTTTGTGTTTTCGCGACCAGCGAAACCTCATACGCCGTGTTTGGCTTTAGTCCGTCGATCACTTGATTGGCGCCTCCCTTTGAGCCGGTGAGTTGCAGGCTGGCTTGTCCGGCGTATGCCTCGGTTTTCACGGCCTCCACTTCGCACTTCCCAAAAGCTCTCCAAGCCTCCATGCCATTTTCAAACCCAGCGTTCAGCACCAAATTGGCACTACCAACGGCAGCAGGAGCCACCACACCTACTTTGGGGGTTTGCTTGAGCATTTTTTTGAAAGCCTTTTTCTCGGCTTCCAAATTGGATAAAAATCCATCGAGTTGCCCTTGCAGTTCATCTGCTAGTGCCTTCTGAGATGCCACCACATTTTGCGTTTCGAGGGGGTCTTTTTTGTAATCGTATAGCTCCTTGGCCAGTATATTAGTCGGGCTCGAAGTATCGGCGTCTTTGTACCAGACCACATATCTGTATCTGTCGTTGCGCAAAGCATAGCCCATATTTTTGGCACGTGGGTACTGGCTCACCGCGAATGGCTTGACTTGTTTTTCTTCTCCATCGAGGATCGGTTTTAGGCTCGCTCCTTGCAAATAGGTAGGCACGGCCACTCCCGTCAGGTCGCAAAGCGTAGGAAAAATATCTACGAACTCCGTAGGTGAATCATTGATCTCTCCTTGCGCCATCGCTGACCCAGCGAATATCAGAGGCGATCTAGTAGCCTGCTCAAAGTTGGAGTGCTTGTTCCACATGCCGTGATCGCCCAAGTGCCAGCCGTGGTCTCCCCAGAGTACAATGGCCGTTTGCTGCGTCAGATTTTGGGCATCGAGCGCGTCGAGTACTTTGCCGATCTGAGCATCTATGTAGGAGATACAGGCGTAGTAGCCGTGGATCAGTTCTCGCTGTTTGTCTTCGTTTACCAATCCATTTTTGCCGTAGGCATCGGGGATGTCGGTGTAGGACTGGAGTTCGCCGCTGTTGTGATAAGACAAGTCTATTGTGCCTGAAGCGTGCTTCTGAAATTTGGCCAACGGCATGTCTTCGCGCTTGTACATGTCCCAATATTTCTGAGGAGCTACGAAAGGCAAGTGTGGTTTTTTGAACCCGACACAAAGCAAAAATCGCTTGTCTCCTGCTGCTAGTTTTTTCAACTGGCTGATGGCTTCTACGGCCACCATTCCGTCGAAGTAGCCTTCGTCTGCAATGTCTAGTGCCTCCGTGGCGGGTTTGTTTCCATTGCGTACGTAGGCGTTTAGTTTTCCACCAGATAGGCCTTTGGCCTCGCCTTCTTTTCTCAACTCATCAAATTTGGCTTTGTTTTCAGGAGACTGATAGTGCCCTTCTGGTACGCCATATATGGGGTCGTCCACGTCGGGCATCAAGTAAGGCACAGACCAGGACACTTCGTCGAGGCCTGCATCTACACTTCTTGGGTCGAATATTTTGCCAATGCCTACTATTTCAAAACCTTGGTTTTTGAAATATTGCGGCAAGGTTACGATGTTGGGATTTTTGTCTCGGATCAACGTTTTGAGATCCCAAATCTCGGTCACGTCGGGTCGCATGCCTGTGAGCAAACTAGCTCTCGACGGCCCGCATACTGCTTGCTGGCATTGGTTGTTGGTGAAGGTGACCCCTCTAGCCGCTAAGCGATCGATATTGGGCGTGATGGCCATCTGGTCGCCATATACGCTGAGCAGTGGCTTCAAATCATCTACTGCGATAAAAAGGACATTTTGATCTTGGGCCGTGGCCAAACCAGTAATGGCCAGGCTCAAAATCATAAAATAAACCAACTTCGTAATCTTCATCTTTTTAGGGTTTTCGTAGTTTAGTGACTTCCTGATATTTGACCAAAGTCTGCATCAGTGATGGCTCTGAATTCGTTGAGTGAACCATTGTCTTTGTACAGCTCTTGACTCTTTTTAAGATCCTCTTTCATCTTGGCAATGATGTCGGCGTAGGCTGGGTCATCGATTGCATTGTTCATTTCGTCGGGATCCTTTTCTAGGTCATAAAATTCCCATTGGTCCACATTGTAATAAAAATGGATGAGCTTGTATCGCTCACCACGCAAGCCATAGTGTGGCTGCACATGGTGCCAAAACGGAAATTCATAATAATGATAATACATAGAAGTAGGCCAGTCTTTTGGCTTCTTGCCCATGGTATTGGCAACGAAACTTCTGCCTTGCACATCAGCGGGGATTTCTAGTCCTGCAAAATCCAAGATCGTCGGCGCAAAATCTACGTTGGTGATCATGTCGTTGTTTTCTTGGTGCTTTTTGATAGCGGCTGGATAGCGCAGTACGAAAGGCATTCTCAACGAAGGTTCGTACATAAATCGCTTGTCGAAAAACCCATGGTCGCCCAAGTAAAATCCCTGATCGGAGGTGTACACCACGATGGTATTTTCAGCTAGTCCCTGCTCATCCAAATAGTCGAGCACTCGACCAATACCATCGTCTACAGATTTGACACAAGCCAAATAGTCTTTGATGTATCGCTGATATTTCCATTTGCGTGCTTGCTCCACGGTCATGGTATCGCTTGGCATCCAGCCTTCGCCCATGCCTCTGCGGTTGCCCCATCCGAGCCATTTGCCTTGCTCCTTCTGAGTCAATCCCTCGGGAGGAGTCAGTTTCATGTCTTTTCTATTGAAGAAATCCATGGTCATGTCGGTGTCTCCAGCAGTGAGTTCGCGGCCTTGGTAGTCGTCGTAGAAGGTGGCTGGGTATGGCATTTCTACGCTGTCGTACAAGTGCTCGTATTTTTTCTCTGGGTACCAGTTTCTATGCGGTGCCTTGTACTGTAGCATCAGCAAAAATGGCTGATCGTTCTCTTTTTCCTTCTCCAACCAATCCAGTGCGTAGTTGGTCGTGAGTGTGGTGGCGTATCCTTCTTCTTTTACTTTAGTTCCGTTGTCGTTGTAGATCGGGTTGTAGTAAAAGCCCTGCTGGCCTGGATTGTCGTGATACTTGAAATAGTCGAAACCTACGGGCTCTGTGCCCAAGTGCCACTTGCCTACGAGTGCCGTTTTGTACCCGTTGGTTTGCATGGCTCGTGGAAACGTCCACTGCGTAGAGTCGAATTTGCCTCCACTTTCGTTTTTGTAGTAGCCGTTTTCGTGGCTGTATTTGCCAGTAAGGATGGCTGCACGACTCGGCCCACAGATGGCATTGGTGCAAAACACGTTGTTGAACTTGATGCCCTCGTTGGCTATTCTATCAATATTGGGGGTCTGCAAATAATCGTCGTATATACCACCATATGCACTGATGGCATGGGTGGCATGGTCGTCGCTCATGATGTATATGATATTCGGACGTTTCTTTTTGCTGGCAGTCGTGCTGTCGCAACTCACCACCGTAGCTGCCATAGTCGCTATCAGCACTACACCAATCCACATTTTTATGTTTGTCTTGTTCATCTCTACTGTATTCTAATTATTGATCAATTGATTTGGATTGGGTGAGTTCCAGCTTGGCCGAAAGCAAGTCTTTGTCTGCCGACGACGTACCTACCATAATTTGGAAAGTCCCTTTCTCTACTCCATACTTCATGTCGATGTCGTAGAAAGCGAGGTCTTTGGCTTGGAGTTCGAATACGATTTGCTTCGACTCCTTAGGCGCAAGCGACACTCTCTGGTAGCCTTTCAATTCTTTGACTGGTCGGGTGACCGACGACACCTCGTCTCGGATATACAGCTGGGCGATTTCGTCGCCTGGCAGAGACCCCGTGTTGGTGATGGTGACCGACACCTGCACTGAGGTGTCGGGCGCTATGCTGCTGGCACTCAACTGTAGTTGGTCGTATGCGAACTGCGTGTAGCTGAGACCGTATCCAAAATGCCACAAAGGCTTGGAGGGTGCATCTATGTATTTGTGAAAAAACACAGATGGCTTTTTGTTGTACACCATGGGCACTTGCCCTACGTGGTAGGGAAAGGTCATGGTGAGTTTGCCCGATGGATTTACATCGCCTTTTACAATTTCGGCTATGGCTTGTCCACCAAAAGAACCCGGCTCCCAAGCCTCAATAATAGCAGGGATATTTTCTTTGATCCAGGGTTCTGATAGCGGACGTCCATTCACTAAAACTATAACTATGTTCTTGTTGATTTTATACAATCGTTTAACCAATTCGAGCTGATTGCCCATCAGGTTGATGGTAGAGCGCCCTACATTTTCTCCGCAGTTTTTTTCATCCTTTTCGTACCTGAGTGAGTTGGACCCTACAGCTACTACGATGGCATCGTAGCCCTTGGCTTTTGCAACTGCTGCCTCCAAGGCAGCGGCGTCTGGATTTCTCAGGCTCTCACCGCTATTTACATAATCTACTTGCGCGTCGGTAAATACCTGCTGGAATCCTTCGTAGATGGTAGTGAGCTTGTCTTCTGGCTGTGGCAATGCCCAGTCGCCCATCAGTCGGTGATTGTGGGCGTTTGGACCGGTCACCAATATTTTCTTTTGTGACGTGAATGGCAATAGGCCGTCGTTTTTTAATAGCACGATAGATTTGCGAGCTGCCTCTATGCTCAGTGCCTGATGCTCCTCGGAGAAAAGCTCTTTTGCCGCGCTACCCTCGTCTACAAATGGATCTTCGAACAAGCCCAACATAAATTTGGCTTTGAGGATTTTGCGACAAGACTCGTTGATTTTGTTTTCGTCGATGGCGCCACTTCTTACTAGTTCGGCCAGAGGCGTCAGGAAGTTGGGACCATGCATGTGCATATCCATGCCAGCATCTACCGACAGTCGGATGGCGTCCTTGGCATTTGCTGCTACGTGGTGCAGTTTTTCGATGCGTTCGATATCCATCCAGTCGCTCACCACGAATCCGTCGTAGCCCCACTCGTCTCTTAGGATGTCGGTGAGTAGCATTTTGTTGCTGTGGCAGGGGATGCCGTTGAGCTCGTTGTGCGCGGCCATGAAGGTGAACACATTTGCGTCGACTTGTGCCTTGTAGGGCGGCAACCAAATTTCTCTAAGCTGCCTCATGGAAGCGTCCATCGGCGAGGCGTTGGTCCCATTATAAGGTTCGCTACCCGCGATAAAATGTTTGGCGCAAGCCAGTACATTGTCCTCACCAAAATCTCCCTGATAGCCATTGGTGAAAGCCAATCCCATCTGAGTGACCATGTATGGGTCTTCGCCAAAAGTCTCTCCGCATCGGCCCCATCTAGGGTCTCTGGCTACGTCTACATTGGGAGAAAAGGTCCAGTGCATACCTGTGGCACGAACTTCCTTGGCGGTGGCTTTGGCTACTTGATACAACAACTCATTGTCCCAAGAAGAAGACAATCCTAGCTGCGTAGGGAAAACCGTGCTCCCTTCGATCATGGCATGGCCATGGATGGCATCGATACCGATGAGTAGTGGGATTTTGAGTCTGGTTTCTTTGGCCAGGCGCTGCAAGTCGTTGGCCTCTTTGGCGTCTTTCACATGAAGAAAAGAACCTATTTCGCCAGACGAAACCAAAGCCCTCAAGGAGTCTGAACTCATGCCTGGGTAAAGTCCCCATTGGTCGTTGTGGATGAGCTCTTCGCCTTTGATTCGCTTCTTGGATTCTTCGATATGCAGCGGCGCCACATACTGACACATTTGACCTATTTTTTCTTCCAAGGTCATCTGCGACATGAGGCTTTCTACTCTAGCTTCTACTGGGGCCGTGGCGTCTGTATATTGTACCTGCGGTGTGGTCTGACAAGACATGACCAAACTGCCGACGATGAGGGTATGTATGATGTTCTTCACGTGATTGATATTTTGATTAAAGTAAAAAGATGAGCAAGGAGAGCAAGGTGGATACCAGTGCCAGAATCGCAAAATACTCTAGCACAGCATACCTCTTTTTTCCTTTTTTGAAAGACTCCATTTGCTCTCTTTTCACTTTCGTAATGATTTATTTATTAAAATAATTTATTCTTCGATGGCAGTATAGGCACTTGTGCCTCGTGCAGTTACATAATCGATCAACCATTGACCATTTTTATCAATAGCAGTACTTGCAGCGTCGGGTATTATTCTCCAATGCATATATATTGTACTTCCTGACACTCCAGTCAAATCGATCTCTCTCGTATAGTCGGTTGTACTTGGAGATGTCGCCCATTCACTATCATTGGCCGCCATCAATGTAGACCACTCAGTAGGTACAAATGCACCACTAAGGTCAGACTCTCCATAGTAGAACATACGATCGTACGAGGTGAAAAAGTCTCCGTTTGAGCCACCATTAGTTTGACCTGTATATTCACCGAATGTAACTTCTACATACTTGTAACCTGTCACGTCCAGCACCCTAGTCAGACTTACATCACAAGTTTCAAAGTCGGGTCTAAATACCCGAATACCATCTAACCCTGACACACCATTTTTCTTCACCCAAGAAGAACCTGCCCCATTATTAATTCCATTCCAAACACCAGGATATGCCACTTCAGGCAAGGCGGTATCATTCAGGCCGTCATTCAACTGATCATTGACTACTTCTGTCCATACTACTTCCACAGTCAAATCAAACTGATCTGCAAACTCTGCTTCTACCCCAGCGCCGTTGGTCACTTTCACACCTAGAGAATACTCCCCTTCTGGCAGGTCGGCGTCTGCTGCGATGATCACTTCACCATTGACTCCAAAGCTGAACTCCGATGTCGATGCAGACAATGCTGCAGGCAGGATCAGTTCGTATCCTCCGCCGGCGTCCATGCCTTCCAATACTGGCTGGCTGGTGGTGTATGCCGTCCAAGGCGACAGTTTTACATTAGTAAGCGCTGTCGTTCCATCTTGTTGGAAATAGGCCAGTGTAGGTGCGTCGCCCACATTAATGGTCACCAAGTTTTCCTCTTGCTGCAGTCCCAAATTGGTAGTGACCAATACGGACAGTACCACGGTCTTTTCTGTGATGATGCCTGTTTTTGAGATTTCACCCGTATTCGCATTGATGGCAATCCCCTGTGGGCCATCTACAAGCTGATAAGTCACCGTGGTGAGGTCGCCACCCGAAGTGTCTGTGTACGAAACCGTAGCGATCGTACCTAGCTCAAGTGCGCCTACATCCACTGTGCTGTGGTCTACAGTCACATCGATCGGCACAGCGAGTATGTCCATGGTCACGATATTGTCTAGTACCACTACGCCCGTGGCTGTGGTCACTCCTATACTCACTACGTATGATCCAGCGGACAATTCACCAGCATTGATATAAGACACTACGCCCGTCTTACTGTCTATTTCAAACTTAGCTTTTTGATACGTACTGTTCAAAGGTGCCTTGATGGTGTCTAGCACCAGACTGTAGCTACTCTCTATATCGATCACAGGCTCGTCGGTAGATATAGCATCTAGGAATGGATATGACGTGACGTCTTCGTACGTCACTACGCTGTCTCCTGCTACTATTACGGTAGGCTCATACCTTTCATATTCTTCGAATGTATTTTCACAAGAAGCCAAAAATGTAAGGACTCCGATGATAAAAAGAATGCTGTAAAAGGGGTTGTCTAGTATTTTCTTTTGCTTTCTCATCTTCTTAGTTGATTTCTTGGTTCGTGTTTATTTCATGCGCTGGCAATGGCAGGTACATGATTATATCTTCGTTGTCTTCCAAAGTCACATCTACGACAGGGTCAAACTTAGGCCCGTTGTTGTGCGCGTCGATGACGTGATCATAGAAGTACTGGTAGCCTCTTCGGCGATTGTTGAACCAGTCGTGGCCTTCGCCTACCAGCTCAAAACGGTATTCATTCATAATGGCCTCTCGAAAACTGTCTTTCCCGCTGCTATAGCCTACCTGTGGCGTGAGCCCCACTCTAGCCAATACTTCGGTGACGTAGCCCAACTGCTCTCCATTTTGAAGTTCGTTGGATATCTCGGAGAGCATCAGCAGCAGATCGGCATATCGATAGATGATAAAATTCTGATTGCTGAGGTCGGTGACGTTAGCGGTATCTTTTTCGTAGTACTTATACAGGTATGGAAATCCACTGTTGAATTTCTTGCGAGCTGTATTGTCTGGGTAGTTGGCTACTGTATTGCCGTACCCACCCGAATTGGGATTTCTATTTACATAAGATCCCTTGTACGTTTCTGCTATTCTAGGGTCTGAGGCATAGGTAGCAGCGTGCAAATCATAGACTTCTGCGTTTATCTTCATTCTGCCCCACGATGGCCCTGCAATGGCATTGGAAGCGGTGAATAACTTCACGAAGTTTGAAGAATTGATTTTATTGAACTGTAGTTCAAAAATAGACTCTTCTGTATTGCCCCCCTCGGATTCCCAAAGTTCGGCAAAGTCGCCCACCAGTTCGTACTGTCCATAGACCTGTATCGCATGGTCGTAGGCCAACTGCCAATAATCCAGCGTGGTGTCCTGCAATTCGGCAGGAGCCGTAGCCAATACCATGTAGACCTTGGCCAGCAGCATGTGAGCGGCAAATGCTTTAGGATAGCCTAAGCCAGCTGCGCCATTCATCATCGAAGCGGCCAGTTCGGCATCTGCTATGATCTGGTCATATCCCTCACTAGCCGACGACAAAGAGAGATGAATGTCCTGATCTGTAGCAGGCGTGAGTCTCAAAGGCACCTCGCCCCAGAGTCTGACCAAGTTGAAATAATTGTAGGCTCTCAAGAAATAGGCTTGTCCCAATGCATCTTTGACCATCAGCCTGTCGCTTTCGCTGAAAGCTGCGGTGTCGATAGCCTGTATCATGTCATTGGCTCTGCTCACCGCGGCGTAAGTCGTTCTCCACAGACCTTCTAGATGTGTAGAGCTGTTCAAAGGACGCAGTGAACAAAGGTTAACATTGTCTGAGCTGGTGGCCTCGCCTCCTTTGCCCGACACAAAAAATCCTGAGTTTCCTCCAGTCACATAATGGAAGTCATTGCCCATATAGTTGAATGCTGTCAGCCCCTGATAGGTGCCGTCCAGTGCCGTCTGTACACCTTCTACTGTAGCGTATACACTTTCATTGTTTGGAAATGGTGGTTCTTCATCTAAACTACAAGCAGTCACTAGTATGCTCAGACTAAGTACGATTATATTTTTAAAATTTTTCATTGCTTTGGATTTAGATAGATTAGAAACTCAAATTAAGACCGAGGATAAATACTCGGGCATTTGGGTAGTTGACCCAATCCACTCCCATGATTCCGCTGGTATTCTGATAGCTGGTAATCACTGGATCATAGCCGCTATAATTAGTAAGCGTAAGTAAGTTCTGTGCGGAGAAATAAATGTGACAGGAGTTCAACACCTTCTCTACAGGCAAGTCGTAGCCCAGAGTCACATTGTTGATTCGCAGGTAGCTGCCATCTTCTATGATTCGATCCGAAATGGCACCCGCGTTGTTTTCGCCGATGTATCCTACGCGTGGGAAGGTATTGCTCGGCAAGTCTGGCCTCCAAGCTTCGTGATAGGCTACTGGCATGATGTTTCTACTGGTACCTTCGGCAATGCCCAATCGGAGCAAGTTGCCGTTGGCGATTTCATTACCATAGACACCGTTGGCCTGTACATTCAATGAAAATCGTTTGTATTCTACCGAAAGGTTAGCCCCAAAAATAAAATCTGGATTGGGGTTGCCGATGATCACTCGATCATTACCATCTACTACTCCATCGCCGTTCTGGTCTATTCTTTTGATATCGCCCGGCTGTGCGCCATCCAAGATATCTGTATCGCCTGTCTGATAGATACCGTCTGTTTGCCATCCATAAAACAAGCCTACCTGCTCCCCTTCTAGAAAGATATTGGCAGGCGCCTTGAAATAAGTGCCCGACGAGACATTGCTCCCTAAGTAATAGGATCTCTGCTGCTCCGACCCTTCGATGAAGATCGGTGCATCTGGAATACCTAGCTCTTGCAGTTCGGTTCTGTTGAAGGCGATGTTGCCACCCACAGAGACAAACCAATCGTTTTTGTCGATTGCTTTTGCGTTCAGGCTCACTTCCAAGCCTTTGTTTAGAATGGTGCCTCTATTGGTGAGCATCTGCTCATAACCTGCACTGGTTGGTATTTCCATTTGCTGCAAGAGGTCTGTCGTAGTCTTTGAATAGGCGTCTACTGTCGCCGTCAATCTATTGTCGAACACGCCGAAATCTACACCTACATTGAGCTGAGTCGTGGTTTCCCAAGTCAGATCAGGGTTGGCAATATTGGCTGGCACAAAACCTACCTTGTCTCCATTACCAGCATCTGAGTAGTAGATTCTGTTGTAGTTGCTCAAGGTTTGATAAGGACTGATTCCTTGATTACCGATACGCCCCCAACCTGCTCTAAATTTCAATTCGTCTACTAAACCCAATGATTCGATAAACGACTCATCAGAGGCTCTCCATGCTACTGAAAAAGAAGGGAAGTACCCGTACTTATGCCCGTTGGCAAATTTGGAAGATCCATCTGCGCGAAACGATGCGGTCAAAATATATTTGTCCATCAGGGTGTAATTGACTCTACCTAGATAAGACAGCAGGTTTTCTGCCGCAGGCAAAGTAGACAATGGCCTAGAGACAAAGGCTGCGTACTGAGCACCATTCACGGTAAATTCGGTGGTGGCAAAATTTTGCGCCTCGTACAGCGTATTCATGATCTGACGTCCTTCGTAAGTAAACCCTACCGTAGAGTTGATGCGGTGGATTTTGTTGAAAGTCGTGTTGTACATGAGCAGGTTGTTGAGCGTATAAGACTTCGAGTCTAAACTAGAGATAGAAAGTACCCCGTTGCTCTGTGAACCTGGGAAGGTAGTGAGTCCGTAAAACTTCTTTCTCTCTTTGTTTCGAATGTCACCGCCAGCTCTCAATTGGTACTTGAGCCCTTTGATGGGGAGCTTGTAGGTAAGGCCCACAGAACCAATAAAACGTCCTTCTTCTGAGTAGTCTTCGTAATCATTCAACCAAGAATAAGGGTTAGACAATTCTAGTTCATTTCCGAAATCGTCAATTTCGCTGTCTACGATTGGGGAGTAGTCTACCACGTTGTTGATAAATCCTCTGCTACCGCCAGACTTACTGCCGTTTTGTGCAAAGTTGCCTTGACTATAGTATGCCGAAAATCGAGCATCTACACTCAACTTTTCCGTAAGACTGCTGTTGAGGTTGATACGGAAATCTCCACTTTGAATGTGTGAAGCGTCTACGATACCAGATTGGTCGTTGTACCCACCAGAGATATAGTAAGATCCGTCATCGCCAAACCCTCCACTCAAGGCCACCCCAGCATTGTAGCTGATGCCATATTCATAAATTTCGTCTTGCCAGTTGATCTGCTGGAAAGCCTCGTCGCCTACGACTGGGCCATTGGCAGTGTAACTGATCGGGTAGACATTGCCATTGTTGATTTGAAAAACAGGCTCGTTTCCAGACCTGATCGCTTCTTCATTTCTATACATGGCGTAATCTGTACCGTTCAGCACATCTATTTTCTTGCTGATTTGCGCCAAGCTGCTCGTCACATATGCGTTGATTCTGGTTTGGCCAGGCTCTCCTTGCTTGGTGGTGATCAAGACCACGCCATTGGCTCCTCTCGAACCATAGATAGCCGTGGCAGAAGCATCCTTTAGTACTTCTATGCTTTCGATGTCTCGTGGGTTGATCCCGTTCAGGCCATTTTGATTTTCTTGGAGTGAGTTGCCATCCGTGCTGGCATCCATAGCGTCTTCTCCAGCCGATGAGATAATGACTCCATCTACCACATAGAGCGGCTCGTTGTTGCCACGAAGGCTATTCGTACCTCGGATTTTTACGCTGATACCCATGCCAGGATTGCCACTCGTACCAGAGACCTGCACCCCTGCCGCACGTCCGCGAAGCAAGTTGTCTACCGTAGAATATTGTCTGGCCACATTCTCTTCTACTTTCACAGAGGAGATGGACCCGGTCACGTCACTCTTTCTCATGGTGCCGTAGCCTACCACTACTATTTCGTCTAGCTCGACAAAATCGGGTGTCAGTACAATATCCAGTTTAGATTTTCCGGCAACGGAAATTTCTTGTTTCAAATAGCCCAAAAAAGAAACTACTAGCGTAGCATCATCTGGTGTCGTCAGCGTAAACCTTCCGTCTATATCAGTGACCACACCTTCTTTGGTGCCGCTAATAATGATACTAGCTCCTGGAATAGTTTCCCCTTCATTATCCACTACTGTTCCCGACACGCTGTGCTGAGCATAGCCCAAGTGCGTAAGGAACAGTAGGATCGTTATAAAGTAAGTTTGTTTCATATCGTAGTCTTCGTCATGTTTGTGTGTTGTATCAATTATTCAATACCGAAGTTGATAAATCCATTTCTATAGAAGGTTTGATTCCTGTTTCAAAAGGTTGGAATTCCGTTAAACAGTCGATTATTGGCAATAAAACAACTTTTTCACTCTATAAGATAACGATTTATAAGGAGTAAAGGGGGCTGGTGGATCGAAAAAGGCAACGGAATGGAAGGTTGCTCACGGAGGAGAACAGGCTGTTTTTTTGAGCGTAGTACGAAGCGCAGAAATGCTAAGAGCATTATGCTGCAGTGCTTACGCTGGGGGAGACAAGCCGACGCCTATGTCAGTGGCTCCCTTTCTTGTCGGCCACGAAGGCAGATGGACTTTGGTCGTAGTATTTTTTGAATAGGGTACTGAAATATTTGGCATCTGAAAAGCCAGTGCTGTAGGCTACTTCGCTGATGTTGTTCATGGGATTAAGGAGCAATTTTCTAGCGCGCTTCAATCGAATGGTTCTGATAAACTCCGCTGGTGACATATCTACCAAAGCTTTCAATTTATGGTAAAGGGAAGTTCTGCTCATCCCTATGGCATGGCAAATATGATTTACAGATAATTCTGGATCACTGATATTGTCTTCTATCATGCTTGTGATTTCATCGAGAAACTTCTGATCTAATTCATTTGATATATCTTGAAAGGTTTCTTCTTCTTCGCTGGCTACGAATCGATCTTTGATCGCAGCACGAGTTTTGAGCAGATTTCGGATTTTGGAAGACAAAATTTCAAACTCAAAAGGCTTAACAATGTAGTCATCGGCACCACTTTCGAATCCCTGTTGAACATGGTCTTTGGACTCCTGACCTGTGAGCAGTATGAACGGAATGTGACTAGTGGCTACGTTGGACTTGATGTTCATACACAGCTGGCGGCCGTTCATTTTGGGCATGACTACATCGCTGATGATCATGTCTGGCGGGCTGGCGTGTACGATTTTCATGGCCTCCTCGCCATTGGACGCAGTGAGCACATGGTATTCTGATTCGAATTTTGATTTTTGATAATTGCGAAGCGCCTCGTCGTCTTCTACCATCAGGATCGACAACTTGGAGTTGTCTCGCGACTCAATCTCTAGCTCTTGTTCGGCTGGCATCATCGGGTGATCTTCTAGCTCCAATGGCGCATCTGCCAGCTCGAACATGGGCATGGTGATCAGAAACTCCGAACCGCTCTGATCTGACCTCACTAGCCTGACCGAGCCATTCATAGTCCTGGCCAAATCACTGGCCAGCACCAAACCTACACCGCTCCCTGAGCTACCCGATGATCTGGCATTTTGGGTTCGGTAAAACAGAGTAAATATCCGCTTTTGGTCTTCCTTGGATATGCCAATGCCATTGTCGGCCACGGACAGTGTCCAGTTTTTATTGGAGACTTTTAGTGCCAATGCAACCTGCCCGCCTTCACGGGTGTATTTGATGGCATTTGAAATGATATTGCTTACGATCTTATCTAGAATTTTGTCGTCGCTATTTACCATTGCCTCGGGCTGGGCGTGTTCAAACTTGAGATCAATATTCTTTTTATCTGCCAGCACTTTGAAGGCGTATCGTTTGGTGTTGATAAATGCCACCAGATCCAGAGGTGCTATTTGTAGGCTGTCTCTGCGCACATTGATCCTCCTAAAGTCCAAAAACTGCATCATTTGCTTGTGCAGCTTTTCGGCGCTATCCAGTGCCACCTGTAGACTTTCCTTCATGGCGTCGTCCGTCTTTGCGTTGCTCAGCAGATCGGTGAGTGGAGCACGAATGAGTGTGAGTGGTGTTTTGATTTCGTGTGCCATTTCGATAAGAAAGTGTAGTCGCTCTTCTGCATTTTTGGATTCCATACGTAGCCTGTTGAAATAGAGCAACAGCATCACCAACGAAAGGATGAAAACGAAGTACACCATATAGGCCCAAGGAGTTTTCCAAAACGGTTGACTGATCGTGAGACTGAGTCTACTTTCGTCTCCAATCTGATGACCTAGACCATCTGTCATTTTCAAACGAAAAGTATAATGGCCAGGGTCGAGGTTGGTATAGGTGGCACGCTCCTGTCCTTCTCCCACGATCCAATCTTTGTCGAACCCGTCTAATCTCCAAACAAACTGCCCCTGCGCTGCGTGCATAAAATCTATACTTACAAAACCAAGAGAAAAGGAATTTTGGTCATAGGCCAATGACATCTGCTCTATTTCATTCAAGGGTTTCTGGAGTACAGTATGGGCTCCAGCCAAAATACGTTCATGATTCAGAAAGAAATCGGTAAGTACAATTTTCTTTTCGATTTGGGTAGGTGTAATGGTTTTCGGGTCGAATGTGATGACTCCCTTATTCGTGCCAAAATACAACTGACCATCACTATCTAGAAAAGCAGCATTTCGATTGAAATCGGTAGAAATCAGTCCATCCGACTCATAAAAATTCACCACCTTTTGGTGGGCTATTTTGCTGATCCCATTAGGCGTAGCCACCCACACATTGTTTTCAGTATCGGCCAATAGGTCCAAGACGGTATTAGAAGCCATGCCGGATGACGTATCATACTGTTCGAGAATATTTCCTTGGACATCAATCTTGCATACGCCATGATCGATGGTACCTACCCATAGTGCCCGCTCCTCATCTACCAAAACCGAAACACAAACCATCTTTGAGAGTGGACTGCCCTTCTTCTCCTTTCCTATCCATGTCACCTCCTTGTAGGCCAAGTCCAACAGGGCAATACCATCTCGGTTGGTTATGATGGCTTTTTGATCCGAATACATCTCCATATCTGAGGGCTCACGGATTTCATAACTATCAATTTCTCCGGAAGGAGGGTATGAGAAAAGCGAAGAATTGATCGTGCCCACGAGCAGTTCGCCATGCGGATGAAAAAATACACGCTTCACCTTCGAAGGATCTCCGAGCCGCGTGAGACTCGACGACAAGCGAAAACCGCTAGCAGTAGGCGAAAATTGAGACAGGGCATATACATAAGAAGCCACCCAAAGATTGTCCTGACTATCTACTGTCTGCGAGAGTACCACGGCGCTTTTGGACAATTCTTCGTTCGTGTCCAGCCTCAGATGCTCCCAAGTATTTTGTGTCTTATTCCAAATGCTGATCCCTTTGTCTGTACCAAAACTGATGTAGCCAGACATAGGCTCCACGATAGAAAAGACCACGTCGTTGCTGAGGGAATTGCTCTCTCCTCGTACGTGTCTGATATCATAGAACTTTTGCCTCTGAGGATTGTAAATATTGACTCCCCCGCGATAAGTAGACACAAAAACGACCCCTTGGGCATTGATCTGAATATCGTAAACAGCATTAGAGCTAAGCGAGTGCTGCTGATCATCTTGATAGGTCGCCGTAGCCAAAACTTCATGCTTGAATGCATCGAAAAGGATGATGCCACCTCCGTCTGTCCCTATAAAAAACTGTCCGCCTCCAAAATCTTTGATCGATCGTATAGAAATATCTATCTCACGCTCCAGCCCAACGGGTGTGAGTTGATCATGACGCAGATCATAGCTATACAATCCAGCGCTTTCTGTACCTACCCAAAGCTGATGATCAGCCGATTGTAGATAAAGTGATTCTATTCTTTGCTGGTCTAGCGTCCATTGGCTCTTTGGTACTTTGGCTTTCAAATTTGAAAGGAATTTCAACTCCGAATTCAAAACAAATATACCTCCTCTACCTCCTATATAGTAGGTGTGATCGTCCGATTGGATGATTGAAGACACCACCTTGCTGACGTCTGGCAGCTGCATGATGGATTGATCCTTTGGTAAGTAGACCGATACGCCGTTGAACGAACCTATGAGAAAACGATCAGCATGATCGATATAGAATTCGGTAATGTAGATATTGGTAGCTCCAGGTGGTAGCACTTGATCGTAGTACTGAAATTGATCTTGGCCTTGATCATAATAGAAAAGCAATCCGTTATTTGAAATCAACCAAACAGTACCCGCTCCATCCATACCGAGAAATAAGGACACAAACGAACGCTTACGGATGTCTTCTATGTTTTGTAGCTCGTAGGTCTTGAGTGATCTGCCGTCGTATCGGGCTATGCCGTTGTCGGTAGCCATCCATACAAAGCCCTCTTGGTCTTCCAAGGTCATAAAGACTTTGTTGCTCGGCAGGCCTTCTTCTATGCCTAGATATTTAAAGTCCATTTTCTGCGCTTGGCTTGGACAACTAACACAGAGTACAAATACCATACAAAGCACTTGCATGGCAACACATGACATCCTATGTTTCAAAATGTTAATAATGGACAAATCGTTAGTTCTTGATTTGAGTAAATCTAGCCGAAATCTTTTTTTCACAATAATTAGAAGATGAACTTCGCTATTGATTTAGTCAAAAATCAAATCACTCTTCACTTGAGAACTACTAAAAAGTGCTTCTTTCCTTTCGGCATAGGTTGAATTAAAGCCGATCTAGAAATTTATCTAGGTCGAATTCTTTTTCTGCACTCAGCTTTTTGCGTAGTCTATAGCGTCTAGTTTCCACTCCTCGCACAGATAGGTTGAGCTGGCTGGCTATATCTTTAGTTGTTAATTTCATTTTTAATAGCATACATAGCTTGGCCTCTGCTACTGTCAGATTGGGGAAATCTGATTTCAGTTTTTTGAAAAAATCAGAATGCAACAAATTGAATTGATCTTCGAACCTGTCCCAGTCTTTATTACCTGTAGATTGTCCCGCTATTTTATCAACCAGTTTCTGCATGGTTATCTTGGATTGAGCACTATTCAAATCCCCAAGAGCGTCTGCTAGTGTTTGTTGGATTTCCTTTAAAAACTCATCCTTGTTGTGCATCTGCATAGCTACACTGGCGAGTTCTTTGTTTTTGTCCTCCAGGTGTTTTTTGAGCTCGTCGTTTTTGGCTCGAAGTTCTTCTGGCCTGTTGCTTTTCGACGGCATTTCATAAAGTGTCTTATCCAAACAAGACGCCCAATAGTGATACGCTTGGTGGCACATGGCCTGATTGAGTCGTGGCTCGTGTATCATACGCGTTTCGATGTTGTACAACGCTTCTTCGATATTGGCATATATGCCTACCCCAACTCCAGAAGCTTGAGCAGCTCCTACGGCACCTGTAGTATCTACAACCTCAATATGACAGTCCAATAAAGTGGCCATAGTCATGGCAAATACTTCAGACTGAAACATGTTATCGTTGCTCACACGCATAATATCTACAGCCAATCCCATTTCTTTGAGCAGGTTTACCCCATGCACAAATGAAAAAGCGACTCCTTCTAATGCCGACCTATACAAGTGGGCTCGTGTGTGTCGGTTAAATTCCAAATTGAGAATATGGGCATTCACGTTTTTGTCCATGAGCACACGCTCTGCGCCATTGCCGAAAGGCAAAATACAGAGACCATCTGAGCCCACAGGTACTGTCCCTGCCATACGCTCCATGTCCTCATATTGTCTTCCTCCAAGAGCAATCTGATTCTTCATCCATCCGTACTGAATCCCTGCACCATTGAGGCAGAGCAATACTCCTATCCGGTCATAATTATTTTCATAATTTACATGCGTGAAAGAATTTACTCTTGATTTTGTGTCATACAGCGGTCGATCTACGATTCCATAGACTACACCCGACGTGCCACTGGTAGCTGCTATCTCTCCAGGATTGAGCACATTGAGCGAAAGTGCATTGTTGGGCTGATCGCCTGCTCGGTACGCCACAGGAATACCTGCAACCAAACCAGCCTGACTAGCAGCGCTTTCTTGAACTTCTCCCTGTATGTCGAAATTGCCCACAATCTCAGGGAGCAATTCTTCGGACAAACCATAATAATTTAATACTTCTATGGCCACCTTTTTTTTCTTATAATTCCAAAGTATGGCCTCAGACAATCCACCAATAGTTGTATTGATTTCTCCTGTCAGCCGCATGGCGATATAATCACCAGGCAACATCATTTTATAAATCTTATCATAAACCTCTGGTTCGTTGTCTTTGATCCATTTGAGTTTGGATGCGGTGAAGTTGCCTGGAGAATTAAGGTAATTTTCCAAGCAATGCTGTTCGCCAAGTGCTTTGAAAGCCTGCTGACCTATAGGCACCGCTCGGCTGTCACACCAAATGATTGATGGCCTCAATACTTGTTTGTTTTTATCAATGAGTACCAAACCATGCATCTGATAACTGATACCGATGCCTTTGATCTCTCTTGGATCGACGCTGCATTTGGCTAGGAGTTTTTGAGTGGCCATACATACATTTTGCCACCACAGTTCTGGCTGCTGCTCCGCCCATCCGCTCTGGCGAGCGATGATATCCATGGACGATTCTGGGTATTGCACCACCGCCACTGTCTTGTTGGATCGCGCGTCTACCAATGCGGTCTTAATCGAAGAACTCCCTATGTCATATCCTAATAAATACATCACATTACAGATTAGTTACGCCAAATATACGTCAATATGCCAACCATGCCGATTAACAGGCGAGATATTGACGTATTGTAAAAAATTAATCTATGACAAAATTGAATAATCATTTGATAAACCGATCATTAACTACTTCAAATATACCTTTGGTAAAAAAACAAAAGAGCGACTCCTTAAGAGCCGCTCTTAATACACTCATCCCAAAATATTTGCTTTTAATTGCCTTGAGCGGACAGGTAGCTACATACAGTTGTCAAACGTATATTGTGACAAATCCGACACTACCCAGACTCTTTTAAAGAGTGAAAGTGGCTTTGGGTATCTGTTTTGAGTTGATATGATCTATGGAGAGTATCGCACAGACTTGTTGTCCGTTTAGTCAGTGTTCTCGCAAATCGAATGTCGACATTAGATTTTCCATACAAATTAGTTGTGCTCCGTCTGGTCTTCTTCAACTACTGCATAACTGATAGCTGCCTGAGCTGCTGCCAATCGTGCTTTTGGAATTCTATAAGGAGAGCAAGAAACATAATCTATTCCAAGGCTATTGAAAAATGTGAGTGATTCACTATCACCTGCCTGCTCACCACAAACACCAATTTTCAACGCTGTTTTTTTTGTCTTGGCCTTAGTGATGGCTATTTTCATAAGTTCACCCACCCCAGCTTGATCTATCTTCTGAAATGGATCTTCGTCCAATATTTTTTGCATTTTGTATTTTGCAATAAATGTTCCAGAATCATCGCGACTATAACCCAAGGTCATCTGCGTTAGGTCATTCGTGCCAAATGAAAAATAATCGGCATGCTCGGCAATTTTATCGGCCACCAAACAAGCCCGTGGCACTTCTATCATCGTACCTATTTTCACTTCTCCAAGTTCATCGTCTACATCCAAGGCTAGCTTGATAACTTCTACCATGCTTCTTAGTTTCGACAATTCTATTTCATTCCCGACTAGCGGTATCATGATTTCGGGACTAGGAACAAAACCCTCTTCTCTCGTCACCTCAAGTGCCGCATCAATAATAGCTCTCGCTTGCATTTCATAAATTTCTGGATAAATCAACCCCAACCTACATCCCCTCATTCCCATCATTGGATTCACCTCGGTCAACTGTTCGGTGATCTTTTCGATCCGATCGTAAGTGACATTGAGATCCTTCGCCAATTTCATTATTTCGCCTTTCTCTTTAGGAATAAATTCATGTAATGGAGGATCGAGCAATCTAATATTGACAGGCTGCTGCTTGAGCGTCTTGAAAATGAGTTTAAAATCCTCCTTTTGATAAGGGTACAGCTTATTCAACGCGATCTTTCGTCCTTCTTCATTTTGAGATAGAATCATTTCTCTCATATCGGTGATTCTATCGCCGGCAAAAAACATATGCTCTGTTCGGCACAACCCGATACCTTTTGCTCCAAATGCTATGGCCTTTTTCGCATCCTGTGGTGTGTCTGCATTGGCCAATACATGGACATCACTCACCTCATCTGCCCATGCCATGATCGTCGCAAATTCATCACTCAGATTAGCCGAAGAAGTTTCTACTTGGCCTAGGTACACCTTGCCCGTCGTCCCGTCTATAGAAAGATAATCTCCTTCACACAATTCATGTTCCCCTATTTTCAAGAGTCGCTTTTCTTCATCTATCTGCAAATCGATACAACCCGACACACAGCACTTGCCCATGCCACGCGCGACCACCGCAGCGTGACTGGTCATGCCTCCGCGGGCAGTCAATACACCATTGGACGAGAGCATCCCTTTGATATCTTCTGGAGAGGTTTCTATTCTCACTAGGATAACTTTCTCTCCTTTTTCACAAGCTTCTTCAGCTGCTTGTGTATCAAAACAAATTTGACCAGTAGCCGCCCCTGGGCTAGCTGGCAAACCCACGGTCAGTTCTTTCGCTGAAGCTAATTTCTCTGGGTGAAACTCTGGATGAAGCAACTGATCTACTTGAGCTAAGTCAAAGTTTTTCAACACATCCTCTTTGCTTATAATGCCTTTGTTCACAAAATCAACAGCAATCTTCGTTGCCGCTGAGGCCGACCGCTTTCCATTACGAGTTTGTAACAAATAAAATTTCCCGTTTTCGATAGTAAATTCTATGTCTTGCATATCTCTATAGTGATCTTCGAGTAGCCTAGAAGCCTTGCACAATTCATCGTATACCGACTGATTGACACTCGCCAGTTCATCTATAGGGTTGGGGGTTCGAATGCCTGCCACCACATCTTCGCCTTGGGCATTCATTAGAAATTCACCAAAGAGCCTATCTTCTCCTGTAGATGGATTTCTAGTGAAGACAACGCCCGTTCCTGAGGCATCTCCCATATTGCCAAACACCATCATTTGTATGTTTATAGCGGTGCCTACACTACTGGGTATATTATTGATCTGGCGGTATATTTTAGCACGCTCATTATTCCAAGATTTGAATACAGCTTCGATCGCCGCATACAGTTGTTTTTTGGGAGATTGCTCAAACTCTTTACCTGTTCCTTGCTGCACTACATTTTTATACTCCTTTATAAGCTCAATCAAATGATCTTCTGTCAGCTCTTGATCGTTATCTATGTTGTTTTTCTCCTTGACCTCCTCCAAAATAGACTCGAATTGATACATCGGTAGGTCTAAGACAACATTGCTATACATCTGAATAAACCTCCTATAACAATCCAGTGCAAAACGCTTAGAATTTGTACTTTTCGCCAAGCTCATTATATTCTCGTCATTGAGTCCGAGATTGAGTATGGTGTCCATCATCCCTGGCATAGAAAATACAGAACCAGACCGAACAGAAACCAGTAGGCATGGATCTCCCCCAAACTGTTTTTCCGTCTGATTTTCTAATTGAATCACAGCCTTTTCTATTTGTGCTTTGATTTCAGAATTAACAGTATTGCCATCATGAAAATACTGATTACAAGCTTCCGTAGTAATGGTAAAACCAGAAGGGACGGGCAAACCAATTTTCATCATTTCTGCCAAATTAGCCCCTTTGCCTCCCAAAAGTGCTTTTATCTTTATATCCCCTTCGATAAATGAGTAAACGTAATTTGTCATAGCTACTTACTATTAGTGTGTTTTATGTGTTTCAGTATTATTTCGGCGGTTTCTTCTACAGCCTTGTTTGTGACATCAATTACCGGACATCCAATTTTTTTCATCACCTTGTCCGCCAGTTCTAGTTCATGAATGATATTGTTGAGATCAGAATATTGCGTATCACTGGCTACGCCCATCGTATTATTTCTTTCGGCTCTCACTTGATTCAGGCGACTAGGATCTATGGTCAACCCAATGATTTTTTTTATTGGCACTTGAAACAGGTGCTTAGGTATACTAGACATAGAAACCAGCGGAATATTGACCACCAAAAAATTGAGGTAAGCGAGGTATATACTCAATGGTGTTTTTGAGGTTCTTGAAACACCAATCAATACAATATCCGCCTTTTCTAACGAAGACTGACTTTTACCATCATCATTGTTGATCGCAAATTCGATAGCATGTATTTTTCGAAAGTAGTTTTGATCCAGCTCCATCGAATGAGTAGGCTGATAAACTGGCGACGCACTCAAGGCTTGGCCAAAAGCCTCAACATAAGGCGACAGGGCATTGAGACACTGGATTCTCAATCGTAAGCCTGCCATCACAAAGGCATCTCTTACTTCCTCCAGTGGTGTACAAAACACCACTACGGCGGGTTCGTTCAACTTGGCCTGCTCCACTACTTCTACCGCTTCTTTAGGACTTTTGACATTCGGTACTTTTATTACTTCACATTCGCAATCTGGAAATTGCCATGCCGCTGATCGAGCGAATGATTCCAAAGCCAAAAAACTCATGGAGCCAGGAGTAATGAAGATATTCAACCGAGTCGTTTGCATTGAATGAATGAATTAAGACTAGCAAAGATCAAATGAAGGAGCCTCTGAGGCTACATCTTAATCGGCATATACATGTTCATTTTTTGCAAAAAAACAACCTATGTAACATATAATGCAAATAACAGACTTATAAATGTAAAAAAATGACAAATCAAACAGATCAAAGACACTATACGCCCGCAGTCAAAAAACTAGAGATAGAAGTGAAAGCAAACCATACTAAAGAAGAGCGGTGACCGAAGACAAAAACACAAAAAAGAGCTAGCTACAGATAAAACACATCTACAACTATGCTCTTTTTTTTAACCTATAAGGCTCTCTTTTTACGAATAAATCAATGACTATTCATCCATTTTTCTAACGTAGACATAAAATGCGTTGCACGACGTGCCATCCTCCATATCAAAATAGGCTAACAACTCGGTCTCGCCAAGTGCTACATCAGCTGTCATTGTCGCAGATTGGCTGTCATTGTTTAGTGTAGTTTCGTATTGAGCATCCCCAATTTTGAGATATGCTTTCTGAAACCTCATCGCCTCACCAGCAATTCTTTTGTCTGTATAAGCAGTGGCTGGCACGGTATCATAGACGGCTGTGCCTAGTGCCAACCCACTTTCTTCAGGCCATCTCATCAGATCAAACTGATACTTACCATCTGCGACAAAATTCACCGTAAACTTGGCTGGTTCCATCGGAGCCCCTTTTCTAATCAGCGACTGATTCCACGGAGGATATTTGTCGATCGCCCGAGCATCATGACAGGTAATCACATCTAATGAATCCTGTCCTAGCTCGATCACCGAAAACTTGGTTTCCTTGATCACATCTTCCCACCAAGTTTCATAAAAAGCATTCATCGCCAGTACTCGATCCGAAAACTGATCTGCCAAATTGTTTTCTTGCCCAGGGTCTTCGGATACATTGTAGAGCTCTACCCCATTGATCAATCTCCAATCCCCTTCCATTACACAACTATTTTTGCCTTTGACTGGCCAAGGTACACGCTGGGTATCTGTCACCAAATACCGATCTGAGAGGTCACTTTTACCCAATAGATAATCACTGATATCTGTTCCATCTAGGGTTTTCAACGAATTGAATTCCTGGCCTGTAAGTGTGGTAAGCGTGGGCAACAAATCTACATGAGCAGTGAGTGCTGTAAGCTTTTTTCCACCTGTGAGCCCTCCATTGGGCCATTTGATAATAAATGGCACACGATGACCTCCATCGTATTCACTGCTTTTTGTTCCACGCATTCCTGCATTGTAGCCGTAGTACTTTCCAGTTTTTTTGTCTTGCTTGTATCCTCTGGCGGTTCCATTGTCCGTAGTGAAAATCAAGATCGTATTGTCAGCAATACCCAGATCATTCAGTTGTTTCGTCAACCTTGCGAAGTTGTCGTCTATGTTAGTGATCATACCATAAAATCGCTTTTGCATCTCCGTGATTGCCGTCTCGTCTTTGTATTGCTCGTAATAAGCCTTCGGCACATTGTATGGCCCATGTGGTGCATTCAAACTGAGGTAGCAGAAAAATGGCTCTTCCTTTTTGTTTTCAATGAATTTCATCGCTTCATCAAACCATACATCGGTACAATAGCCAATCTGCTTTTCGGGCACGCCGTTTCTGAAGTACGTATCATCAAAATAGTCGTTGTTCCAATAGTCTGGCGTCTGACCTACTCCTCCACCTCCGTGATAAAAGGCCTCTTCAAATCCCCGATCGTGCGGTCGAAAAGGATGATTGTCTCCCAAATGCCATTTGCCAAACATGCCAGTAGCGTATCCATTTTCTTTAAATACATCTGCCATCGTTACTTCCCCTTTGTTGAGCATAGATGCCCCCATGATGGTATGCCATACCCCATTTCGGTTGCAATTTCGCCCAGTCATAAAACCAGCACGAGTAGGTGCACATGTCGTGCCTACATGATAATTGGTGAGACTAACCGACTCCGAAGCAAACTTGTCTATGGCTGGTGTTTGGATAATAGAATTGCCAGTATGTCCTAAGTCTCCATACCCCTGATCGTCGGTGATCACAATGATCACATTGGGTTTGTCGTCTACGGCAGACGCTGGCTTATCTGCGCATGCTGAAGCAAAAACGAACATGGCCAGATATGAATTTAAAAAGTATTTCATCGTTAAATAAGTTTTTTCTCTTTGGGGAATTGTAATTCCACTCAAAAATGGCGCATCGCAAGTATAAATTCTACTTTGATTTTGATAAATCCGAATCCATTTTTTGCCCTGCCAGGTGATGTTTTGGCTTCTAGCCAAATAATGCATCAATAGCCTCTAGCAGCCTATGTTTTACGCAAGGATATTTTCTCTCATACACATCTATAAATGATCACTTCCATGTTTTGAATTAGCTTCTCCAACTGCTGCCCAAAGCAGACTAATAATCAAGCATATATAAAGTATTAGGCCCTAGTTTTTCGTTATTCCTTTGGCGATTTTTTATAAAACTGATGTCCTGGCAACCTTGCCGTTTTCTCGCTGAATCCAAATAAATTTTTGTCATGATCGTCAAGTGGAATTGCTCGAATGGTCAAATCGGCATCCCTAAGTGTGGTGGATGAAAATACAACGGTTTCACCAATTTTCAGGTCGACACTAAAAGCTCCTGAATCATCGATCAGCACCTTGTCCGAATCCATCACACGTATTCCATCTATGTAAATATTGGGTGACTCTAGATCCGTTTTTACGACACAAGGTGAGCCCTCAAGGCTTTCTACAGCTACGAACTGTGTGCTTCCATTTTTTCTTCTTGCACTTACCAAGAAAGCTCCTTGAGTTCTCAGTTGATGAAAGGTCGCATCTCCCCATCGCGCTGGTGTACCTGGAAAAACCTTAATAACACCTCCCATGCTTTGAAGCAACATATCATGAACACAAGTAGCAAAAGACAAAGGACTTTCGATTACTGGATTTCCTTCTGCATACATGGTAGTGGTCGATACATTCTCATGCTTAATTAAGAAGTCGAGATAATAATAAGCCTTGTCTGCATCTCCGAGTGCTGCATACATAGAGGCGGCTCCTGTGGCCGTATATCCCGTGACTGGCATCGTTTCTAATCTTGCATGGGTATTGACCGTTATATCTAGCCAATGATCGAGCGTAGTTCGAACCAAGAGGCTGTCCTCTTCTGCTGTAAGCACTGCCAATGGGTAAAACGCCAACAAGTGTGAATAATGGCGATGCCGTTTTTCAAACGCAATGTCTTTCCCTATCCTCAATCCATGTTCATCTAACTGAAACCCAACTAGGTGAGTCATGATGTTTTTCCATTCTCCTGCGAGTGGATCGTTTAGATCAAACTCGTCATTGAGATCAAGCAGCGTTTGACAGCTCCACCTCATGAGGGCAAGCGTAAAATTGATATCCTGACCATGGCCATTTGGATATTCTGGCGACCAGCTGTTTTTGACATGAATTTTACCATCAGTCTCGTCTACAGGGTTTTCTTCTAAATAATTGAGATAACTATTTACTGCTTTTTTCAACAGCGGAAACAACTTGTCTCTCATGCGCTCGCGATCTCCAGCATATTGACAATGCAACCAATAATCATGTAAAATCCATACCAGCATGTCTGGGACTTTCCCTCCATTATAGGCTATGAAATCCTGCGGAAGGAGTGCCGCTACAGCTGCACTATTTCCCCAGCGGTCAGGCACGTTGTCTTCTAGGTTTTTTGCATACTTATCTATTGAGTTGACCAGCGATTCGCCAACCGATAATCGGTTGGCCGTCAGGTATGTCCAATATTGCAATTCCACATTCAAATCACCCCACACCATCGGCCAAAAGGTATCGTGATACCAAGGTCCCATCAGATCCATTATAGGACCGTTGCCTCTGGTGGCAGATGCAAATTTGTACATCTGAATCCAATAAAATGCTTCTTTCTCTGCGTCGTTAATCGTTAAAAAGCTGAGTGGATAATACTCATGCCACCATTGTGTATGTGCCGCCTCAAAGGTGCCGTTATCAAGTAGTGCCTTTGCCTTTTGTAAATTCTGTTTTACAACTTGCTTACTATTGTGCGCTGGAAAACTATGGTGAACACTAGCCAACAAGCGTTGAGTCCCAGCTTCCTCTCCACTCACCTCCCAACCAGTGGTCGTTTCTCCTCTGTTTTTATAGAGCATCTGTAGGCAAAAACGCTGACCATTCTCTTCAGTGATGGTAGCAGGAGGAGGCATTGGCATAGGATCGTTGCGCATCTTATCCCAGTTAGGGCTTTTAGGGCCACCTCCAGCTTGCAAACTTTTCCACACTGGAGGAATGGGGGCATCTGGATGCCACGTGATTTTCACCAATTCCCCTCCACTGGCTATTGTTTCGAATGAGATGACATCGATATCACTATGCGAATAACCCTTGATCTGATAAGATCCTTCTAAGGTTTCGATTACTCCCGTCAATTGTGCATCCCATAAACTCAAGCGTAAATCTACACCCGTAATATTGCCTTTCGACTCTAGTTTGAAATGCCCCAAGGGCAAACGACTCCGATAGATCCAAAGCATTTGATTTTCCTTAGGTGCCTCTCGGTGATCGTAATAATCGTGCCTCCCCAGATAGATGGACATGGTGTTTTTTCCTTCACTCTCCATCCTATAGAAGAGAAATCCCACATTTCCATTTCCAGTATAAGGAGCCACTTCCCATCGATGTGGAATCACATCCCAACGCATATCGTGCTGAGATAAAAATGCTTCATAATCCACCTCCAATCTCACCGATGAAATTGGTTCTTTACAAAAAGAGCAAAAGACAAATAATATGAATAAGTATTTAGTATTGTTCATCATGCTTTTTTGATTCAACATCCAATTAAATCACAATTACTTGAATTTGCAGGATCAAACTTGATTGAGATATGATTACCCAACAGCAGACTCTGTCATCCACATTTTACCATACGGATAAGTATAATCATAAAAGGTTTCCTTTTTCATCGTGATACTATACCCTGGCAACATGGGAGGCATATATGCTCCGTTTTTGATCACCACAGGGTCAAGAAAATGCTCGTGCAAATGATCGACATATTCAATGATTCGCTCTTCTAAAGAACCACTAATGACTATATAATCAATCATGGATAGATGTTGTACATACTCGCATAAACCTACACCACCTGCATGAGGGCATACTGGAATGTCGAACTTGGCAGCCATCAACAAAATAGCAAGTATCTCATTGACTCCGCCTACTCGACAACTATCGATCTGACAAATCCCTATGGCTCCCGCTTGCATCAATTGTTTAAAGACTACTCTATTTTGACAGTGTTCGCCAGTTGCTACTTTGATAGGAGCTACGGCTTTGGCTATCGTAGCATGGCCTAAAACATCATCTGGGCTCGTAGGCTCTTCTATCCAGTAAGGGTTGAATTGCGCCAGCTTTTCCATATTAGCAATGGCTTCACCCACATCCCATTTTTGATTAGCATCCATCATCAGTCTCAGGTCTGGACCTATTTCTTCTCTGATAATAGCAGCTCTCCTCATGTCGTCATTGAGGTCTGATCCTACCTTTATCTTCATGTTGGAAAACCCTTGGGCTTTGGCTTCACGACAAAGACGTCTCATTTTATCATCTGAGTAGCCTAACCAACCAGCCGAGGTGGTATAGGCTGGATAACCTGTGCTTTTTAACTTTTCGATTCTTTCTGCCTTGGTCGACTCCTTGGCTTTCAGTATAGCTAATGCCTCTTCTGGTGTAATCGCATCCGTGATGTACGTAAAGTCCACGCATTTGACGAGCGCTTCAGGACTCATATCAGCAATAAGCTGCCACAGTGGCTTGCCTTCTACTTTGGCATAGAGGTCCCAAACAGCATTCACAATGGCTCCTGTGGCGAGGTGAATGACTCCCTTTTCTGGGCCTACCCACCTTAGCTGGCTATCGCCTGTGATCATTTTCCAGAAGGCACCCATATCGCTAGTAAATGACGCCAAGGTCTTTCCTTTCACCAGATAAGACAGTGCCTCTATGGCAGCCACGCACAATTCGTTGCCACGGCCGATAGTAAAGGTCAGTCCATGTCCTTCTAGCCCATCAACATGATCTGTTTTTAATATGACATAAGCTGCAGAGTAATCTGGATCAGGATTCATGGCATCTGATCCATCGAGAGATTTGCTAGTAGGAAAACGTAGGTCTATTACTTCAATGTCAATTATTTTTATCACAATCTATAGTTTTCGTTTATGTATACTTTTTTTGAGAGTAATTTGCATTACTCGCTTAGTAATCAAGCGCTCAATGTATTTTTGATAACTTTGCATCATTAGAATAGTACAAAATTGCACTTTAGTGCATTCTTGTACTACTGGAAATTTGATACTTGTGCGTACTTTTTTTGCCTTAGTTTATTGCCTCATTCATTTCACCGTCTATGAACCCTGAATACCTCAACAGAAGTGTTACCTCAAACCATTCTGTTTCTATCACTCACCTGCGGGACAAGCATTTCATCAAGCGATTTCATTATCACGAACAAATAGAAATTGTAGCCATTGTAAAAAGTACTGGAACTCGTTTTGTCGGGGACAATATTGCTGAGTTCAAGACTGGCGAGATCGTGGTGATAGGAAAAGATTTGCCTCATATGTGGCAGAACTCGAATGCCTATTTTGAAGCGGGCAATGACAAGATAGCCGAAGCTGTCACCATACACTTGGGGTTGAATTTTCTAGAAAACAACCTGACGGATCTCCCTGAAAACAACGGAATCAAAAGTTTGATTAACAAGTCTGTCAGGGGACTTTTGTTTAAAAATGATGCCAGAACTTTCTATAAAATATTGACATTAAACGAAGAAAAGGGGTATGCCAAATTCTTGAAAGTATTAGAAATACTGAATGATCTAGGTACTCAAACCAACTATGAATACATAGCCAGCGATGGCTTTATGGAGCGAATATCTGACTCGCAAGAAACCCGATCTTATCAGGTGCATCAGTTCATCATGAATAATTTTAAAAAAGAAATCAGCCTCAATCAAGTAGCAGAAGTTGCTCACATGAATCCTTCTGCATTTAGTAGGTATTTCAAAAAAACGCAAGGAAAAACCTTAGTGCAATACATCAATGACATTAAAATCGGATTTGCCTGCAAGCTGCTCATGAATGAAAACAAAAGCATCCTAGAGGTATGCTACGAATCTGGTTTTAAAAACGCTTCTAATTTCAACAAGCAGTTTCGAAAAAAGCACCACTTATCACCGAAAGAATATAGAGCAAAGTTGTAAGAAATAAGCCAGCAGTTATGATGCTGCTACCTTCTGTAAAGCAAGCAATTGCTGAGTTTCTGTCACGTCTCTAGATATCCCAAAAGTGCCGACAATTTCATGATTTAGATCGCGAAGTGGCAATTTGGTTGTCGAATAAAACTTAACTGCTCCTTTTCCATCGTCCGACTTTTCTATCAAGTTGATAATAGGCTCTCCCGTTTTGATGATTTTCTGCTCATCTTCATAGGATTGGGTTGCACTATCTCCTACAAAATCGATGTCTGTTTTGCCCAGCAAATCCTCTGGACTGCCTACCCCGAAGACTTCGGCATGCGACTTACTATTTCGGACAAATCGGCTTTGTAGGTCTTTGAAATAGATCACATCAGGCATATTGTTGAGCAAAGCATCCAATAGATATTTCTCCTTTTCATAGGCTTCTTTCATTTTGAAAATGGCGGTATTGGTACTGGCATTAGACGAGAGTTTGACCATGCTCAACCCTTCTTTTAGCTCAATAGCTATTCCGTCTAGGCTTATGGCTTTCTCATTGTACCCGCCCATGCCAGCGGACAGCTCGGAAGCCGAAGCCGCTATCTCTGCCGCACCTGATGCCGTTTGTTCTGCTATCACCACCACACTTTCCGTATTAGTCACTACTTCCTTGATCTGTGCGATCTGCCCCACTACGGCGGCTAAGATCTCCTCCGAATAGATAAAAGCATCATTAGATGAAGTAAACATTTCCTGAAAAACAACTGCAGCTTGATGCGTATCTGTTTTGCCACCTTTGATAGATTCTATCATCGTATCAATCACATTCGCTGCCGATCTGGTATCCTTTTGCACACCCGCGACCAATGCCTCTATTTCTCTTGCAGACTTTCTAGAGTTTTCGGCCAGCACTCTGATCTCCTCTGCCACTACCGAAAAACCCCTACCAGCATCTCCCGCCTGAGCAGCTTCTATAGCAGCATTGAGTGCAAGCAGGTTGGTTTGCGCTGCTATCTCCGTGATTACTTTAAGCACTCTTTCGATTTGTACAGAGCGATCTATCAACACGTTGATAGAGTGTGTCGTAGACTCTGACATCTCTGTGATCTGTTCCATACGCTCTCCAAGCTGTCTTACCACTTCGATTCCTTCCTTGCTTCGGCTTACGCCTGATTTTGCTGTCTCATTCACATTCTCTGCCTTCTGGCCAACGTCTTTGGAGGCTTCTAGGATTTGATCGATCAGCTCGGAGGCTTGATCTACTTTGAATACCTGATTTCGGGCACCTTCACTCATCTCTGCTATCGCTGAAGCGATCTCTTCTGTGCTGACATTCATTTCTAAACTCGTGGTCTTCATTTCTCCCGACGATTCTTCTATGATCTTCGAATGTTTTGAGACTTGCCCTAAAAGTCCATCTATATTATCTAGTGCTAGATTCAGATTGTTCACCATGCGCAGTATATCTCCTTTGGCTTCTAGCTCATATCTAAGCGTCAAATCTCCCGACGACATGGCATGAATGATTCTATTGAATTCCTTTAGGGGGTTGATCAATGAGCCTAGCAACGAGTTGATCCCAATAGTTAAATCCAAAAACACGCCTTTCTTATTGACTGTACTGATTTCAACACTGAGTTGGCCGCTACTTACAGCCTGATCGATCACCTCATTGGTTTCTGAAATAAAGGCATTGAAATTGTCTTGCAATTCGCTCAATGACTTGAGCGTACCCTCCTCTTCGTCGTGTAGCAACGCTGCATAGGTCAGATCTCCTTCACCCAATTTTTGCGCAAGCATTTCTATATGCCGAGTATGGTTTCGGTTCGGAATCTGCTTTGCTATCTGAGAAAAATCTGATGGCATATTGATCAATTCTTCCAAAGATTTTTCACTAAACTGATCACTCAATATCGATTTTATACCTGAAAAAGGATCTGCAAATTGCACTTTAAAATCGACGATCACTACCCCAAAATTGATCAGTCCTATTCCCAAATACAAACAACAACTCCATATGCCCAACCCTGCGCCTAGTGCGTACCCAAATGAGCCAATACTCACAATCAATACACATAGATCTACTACCAACCTTTTAATCAAACTCAAATACCGATTTGAATAAAACATTAAATAAATTACGCTCGTCATTAATACTGTCAATAACAGCATAAAGGGTGTTTCCATTCCTATATTTTTTTGATAAAAAGATTCCTTAGCGGAATAAAGTCAGACACAAATCTTAAGCAGGATATTAGACTTGAGCATTAGAGGACTCTATCATAATTTCGGGATGAAAGGACAGGTTGTAATTTTCGATCACAGTATCCAATACCCTAGTATTGAGCGGTTTGTTTAGGTATAGGCTCACTTCTCCTCTTGCATCAAACTGCACACGATTTTCCTGGCTTATAGAACTCGTAAGCATATTAATCATTGTGTTCTGACCCTGTGATGATATCTTCGAGCCCAACTGATCTAGAATTTGCCAGCCACTCAATAGCGGCATCTCTACATCAAGAAAAATGAGTTTTGGCCAGTCGTCGCTAGATAGTTGACCCAAATAATCTAACGCCTCTTGAGGCAGTTCAAATCGTAAAATTTCAAAATCTCTCGAATATATATGTATGGTAGCTTCAGAAAGCAAGCCTGAGATAGGATCATCATCTACAATTAGAATCTTGATTTTCTTATTATTATCCATAGCTGTAAGTTTTTGTATCTATTACAGAAGTCTATCATTCGGTTCTAATTCGACAATTAAAACATGCATGCCTTCCGAAATATTGGCTGAAGTGACTGGTTAGGTTTCTAAATAAATCATTCAATTACATATATATGTATATATGTAAACAAAATCACAAGCGTATTAGGATTGTTACTGTGCACAGGTGTGAAATTTACCCATAGAAAGGGGGAGATCCGTTAACTTTGCTCTTCCAATAAGAGGAAAAACTGATTTAAATTAACTATGAGAATTTCATTATTTTTTGTATGTCTCTTATCATTTATCTACTCTAATGCTCAGCACCTACCAGTCTCAAGTAAAAATAATTTTCGCATTGTCTTTTTAGGCAATAGCATTACCTACGCTGGCTATTTCACTGCAGAAATAGAAACCTATTACCGATTAAAATATCCTGCCAACAAAATAGAATTCATCAACCTAGGTCTACCCAGCGAAACCGTCTCTGGTCTATCCGAAGAAGGGCACGCTCAGGGCAATTTTCCACGACCATTTTTATTTGATCGTTTTGAACGTACAATAAACCAAACTCGACCAGACCTCATTATTTCTTGCTATGGGATGAACGACGGCATCTATCTTCCGCTAGATACGGTTAGATTTAAACGCTTTCAAGCAGGCATACAAAAACTACAACAGGAGGCTGACCGTCGCAGTATAGAACTGGTTCATTTGACACCACCCATATACGATCCGATAAAAGGTGAGGCATATGCGCATGTATTGGATGTCTATACCAAATGGCTTTTGAGCCAAAGAAAACTAAACTGGAAGGTGATAGATATCCACAATCCCATGAAGCAGGAATTGCACACCAGACGTAATCAAGACCCTACGTTTATCTTTGCCCAAGATGGTATCCATCCGGACGAATTTGGGCACTGGATTATAGCCAAAAATATATTGATCGGACTGGGTGAGATTGCGATAGAGTCTAGTGTTAGTTTTGAAGATTTTTATCAGACTTATCCCAATGGAGAGAAAATCCAGCTTCTTATTAGAAACAAGCAGAGTCTCTTAAAGGATGCATGGCTGTGCGGCATTGGACATCAGCGACCCAACATGAAGCAGGGACTGCCGCTAAAAGAGGCTATAACCCAAACCGATTTGATGCAGAATCAAATTCTAGAACTAGTGGAGTAGCAGCAATCAAACAGATCTCAGTTCTAATTATTTTCCGATGGTTTGGCATATTTCTTTTTATAC
The DNA here is from genome assembly GCF_025639805.1 of Reichenbachiella carrageenanivorans. Lineage (NCBI taxonomy): Bacteria > Pseudomonadati > Bacteroidota > Cytophagia > Cytophagales > Reichenbachiellaceae > Reichenbachiella > Reichenbachiella carrageenanivorans. The sequence goes on from NZ_CP106735.1 coordinate 488,726, forward strand.
TCGGCAGGTGTTAGGTTAAACTGTTTTTTAAAGCTTTTAGTAAAGTACGACTGACTGCTAATTCCCACAGAATACATAATCTCCGAAGCAGATAGATTTTCATCATTTTTTAAATAATGAGCCGCTTTTTTCAATCTAAACTCCCTCAAATAGGCATTGGCATTGTTGCCCGTCAGTGCCTTGAATTTTCTATAAAATTGGATATACGACATCCCCGTTTCACTGGCTAATTCATCTACACCAAAAGTGTCGTCTTTGTACTTTTCCTCCACGATGTCTTTGATTTTTGTCATGAAGATTTCATCCTTGGTCACCACTCTTTCCTCTTCAGGTTTCATCAAGAGATGTTGTTTGATTTGGATGGCGTCTCGCTCTCTTTTTTCAAGAATATTCTTGACCTGCAATTCCAACATATAAGGAGAAAATGGCTTGGCCACAAAAGCATCTGCTCCAGCCTCAAATGCTGCCTTTCTACTATCAAAATCATTGAGCGCAGTGAGAAAAACCTGAGGGATGTGGTTGATGTGCGAATCGTCCCTCAGTGATTTGCTCAGTCCAAAACCATCCAACTTGGGCATCATGATGTCTATGATCGCTAAATCAGGAATAAACCGCTTCGCCATTTCCAATCCTTCTTCACCATTTTCTGCTTCTATCACTACATATTCATCCTCAAACAACTGAGATATCAAGGCTCTAATCTCCTTGTTGTCTTCTACTAGCAGGATCATTTTTTGATCAACCAGCAACTCTCCACCTTCTACCTTGGGACCTTCTGGGGTTGTGCTAATATTTGGTGTTCCATCCGTCAGCTTTGATTTTGCGATGTCCTTGGGTAGAAAAACCGTGAAAGTGGTTCCCTTGCCTTCGGTACTTCTGACCTTCACATTTCCTTTATGGAGTTCGGTGAGCTCTTTGACCAAAAAAAGTCCAATCCCACTGCTTCCAAATATGGTTTCTTCTTGATCACCCTTGAAAAACCGGTCAAAAATAAATTCAATCTGATCGGCACTGATACCGTTACCCGAATCCTCTATGACCAGCGCAATATGATCCTTATGATCCTCCAGTAGCATATCTACTTTGCCTCCATCAGAAGTGTATTTGAAGGCATTGGATAATAAATTGAACAGGATACGCTCTATCGCGGCTTTGTCAAACGACAGTATAATTTCCTTATTTGGCAAGATGACGTTATAGTTAATCTTCATCTCCTGCGCATAGTCATTGAATGCATCAGCTGTTTTGCCTACTATATCTACGATGTCCGACTCTCCTAGCGTGAGCTTAAACTGTCCATGTCCAATCCGGCGAAAATCGATAAGCGAATTGGTAAGATTTAACAATCGCTGTCCGTTTTTATTGATATTATTCACCAAAGGCTTCAGTGCATCGTCCAAACGTGCATCATGTAAGAGACGCTCTAATGGACTGAGGATTAAAGTCAGTGGTGTTCTGATTTCATGACTAATATTTGTGAAAAATTTAAGCTTAGCTTCGTTGATTTCGGCCTGATGCAGTTTGTCTTTTTGCTCAAAAGCCACTCTTCTTTGTAGAAGTAAAACACGCTCAAAATACAAGAAAATCAAATAGCCCATACCTAGCAGTAGCAATCCATAGCACAAATACGCCCACAAAGTCCTATACCACGGAGGGGTAATCATGATTTTCAATTGTGTAGTTGATAGTGATTCGAGGCCATCGCCATTGAATGCACGAAGCTCAAACAAATAGGTACCTGGACTGAGCTGAGAATATGAAGCAGATGCATTTTCATGATTGGCATATACCCATTCTCTATCCACTCCTCGCAATCTGTAGGCAAATGTATTGCTCTTGACCGATGAAAAATGCATAGCTGAAAAAGCCAGCGAAATCTGATTCAAGCGATAAGGTAACACTATGCTTTCCATTTTATAAATGGGCTTATCAAGCACTTGCCATCCATTAATCATTTCTTGGGAATGAACAGGGTTGTTTAGTACAGATAGCTCGGTAATGATCGGCAGTGGCGGCACTGGGTTTCTCACAACCTGACTAGGGTTAAATAAAGTCAGACCATTCAAGCCACCAAAAACCACCCAACCATCAGCAGTAAAAATACTGGCTTCTTTTCTGAAATTATTAGAAGAGAGCCCATCCTTCATACTAAAGTTTTCGAATTTTTCCTCGTCAGGATAAAACCTAGAGATACCTCCGTCTGTACTCAACCAGAGCGTCCCATCGCGATCTTCTTCGATTCGGTAAACGACATTACTAGACAAGCCTCCTTCCTTTTTAGTATATCGCTTGAACCCTAAGACTTCTCCCGCTTCGGACAACTGCACCAAATGTAAACCTCCTCCATAAGTGCCTATCCAAAACCTACCCCGAGCATCTTCATGCATACTAAATACCTGATTGCTCCCAAGTGATTGGGAAGATGGTTGAGTGGATTTGAAATGTCTTATATCTAGTACATTATCATTTTTCATCAATCGGAACAGACCATTTCTAGTACCTATCCACATATCTCCACGAAACTTATAGATCACATCTACTATTTCATTGTCTAATAGGTGCGTAATCGAATCGGACGGTTGAATGAGTCCGGTCAAAATATCATCTTTATTAATATTCACCCTTTGCACACCATCCAACGTACCCACCCAAAGGGTCTGTCCTTCCAAATAAAGACATCTGACAAATTGACCCCTGAGTCTGATATTCAATTGGTGGGTCGAAGGTAAACTCACTTTTTGGTCGGTTCGGGTATCATATACAACGACACCATTGGTACCTCCGAGGAGCATATAATTACCCAAAGCCAGCATACAATTGTAGCTATGTTCTTTATCGAAAGATTTAAAACGGACACCTTCGCCTTTCGAAACTTCTAATGATTCTTCAGTAACGCTTAGCCCGTTATTGTAAGTACCACTCCATAGCCTTCCTGCGGCATCTACTGCCAACCCCGTGATGAGGTTGTCGGCTAAACTCGTGGAATCAAAATATTTGGATGAAATATTGATGAACTTTTTGCGATAAGGATCCATTTTACTGAGTCCTCCATGCGCAGTGGCTACCCACAGTATATCTGTATGATCGATAATGAGGTCATTGACCTGATTGCTACCCAGGCTTTTGGTATCTTCTGAACTATACTGGTATTGACTAAATATTCTACTTTTTACTTCATACTTCAACAGTCCCTTGTCTTGCGTCCCTATCCAAATTCTATCATTCGAAGCATGGATTATTTTCGAAACATTGCAGGGTTCAGGAAAGCTGAAAGGACCCTTTTTGATATCAAAAGAATAAGTATCTTCATTCAATTCGATCTCCGTCAGGTCTTGATTACTTGCTATCCAGATGGATTGCTTATCGATGATTTCTATATCCTCTACATGACTAAAGCCGATATCTTGCCAGTTGCTCTTGGCCATGATTTTCACCCTACTGTTCTCCGCTATATCAAGTGCATATAGATAGTTGGAGCCTACTACCAGCCACCGATTGCCCACCAGTCGTTTGATTGTACTAAACTGTTCGTTATTTGAGAAATTGGTACCCAAGTCGAGATATCCAAATCTCATGATTTCATAAAAACTGGCATCTTCCTGTCTTTTTGAATAAAAAATCTCATGGATACCGTGATTACTCAATATCAACAAGTGACCTTTAGATACCTCTTGTACTTGTCTAATTCTTATCCCTGCAGGCAATGTCTTATTGAAAGAATGGAGCGTATAAAATCGATTTTCATTCCTATTGTATAGTGCAATACCATGATCTAGCGTAAGCCAAATATTTTCGTTGGAATCTTCTAACAGCGAGTAGATTCGACCACTAGGAAGTGACAATGAATCGCTCGGTTCGTACTGATACTCTTTGTACGAATCACCGTCATATTTGATAAGTCCATTGGGCGTCCCTAGCCATATAAAGCCTGAACGATCTTGAATAAGACACAAAATACTATTTTGATTCAATCCTTGTGCATTGCTAATCCGCTCAAATACCACCTCGTGCTGTGCACTCGAGGAAAACACCAGGCTAATATTGATCAACCATATGACGGCAAGTATTCTCAATTTCGTATCGGTCTTTTATTTAATTTCTATCCCAAATTATATAAATGTGTGTTAAGAACTGGGCAATGTCTTCTTCCAATTTTCCCAAAGGTCATTCATCACCTGAGCTTTTTCGGGATTTTCGTTCGCCACGTCATTCTTTTCGAGTGGATCTTGGATCAAGTCATACAATTCGATTCTTTTCCCCTCGTTGTCTGCTAGCATCTTCCATTTCCCATCTATCACGGCACGACTCGCCCATCGTTCGGTCAGATTCCATCGGCTAGATACCACTGGATACTTCCACTCCCAAAAAAGAGGCTTCGTTCTATTAAATTTCTGATTATCGAAAATAGAGGCAAAACTCTCCCCATCGGCATCGTAATCTGTCGGCAGTTTTGATACCCCTGCTAACTCCAAGAATGTAGGGAGGATATCTACTCCAGACAAAATACTGGTACTATCTACGGCACCCGCTGTCACATGTCCTGGCCAGCGCACAATGAAGGGTACATTGATGCCACCTTCGAATATATCCACTTTACGCCCTTTTCTACCTGCTGTTTTTCCCACGGTCAAAGCAGGCAGTACATGAGCGGGACCATTGTCACTGCTAAATATGATAATCGTTTCTTTTCCTATACCCAAAGCTTCTACAGCTGCCATTAATCTTCCTACATGAAAGTCCGCATCGGTGAGCACAGCATAGTACGTTTCCTTATCGGGATCTACCCCCTGATAGAGCGCTCTTTGTTCGTCCGACGGCCACAAGGGTGTATGTGGGTCTTTCAACCAAAGGTTGACAAAAAAAGGTTGACCTGATTTGTTTCTTTCTAGGAAATCTATGGTCTCATCAACTACAATCCGACTAGAACTCTGAACCCAGAGCGTATCATCGTCCATGTATCTAGTAGTGGGCCAGTGCTGGTCCCCTTTCCAAGTAGGCCCATTGCCATTCCATACCCGTGTTTCGTCATAGCCATATACTTTGGGTTCGGGTGCTGTAGGGTCTCCATGCGGCAAACCTCCTCCTCCTAGATGCCACTTCCCAAAATGAGCTGTTTTGTATCCTGCTTGCTGCATCAGCTGTGGCAAATAATAATCCAATGTATCTGGCAACCAATTGGGCATTCCTCGTTTCTGGTTCACCTCGTTACCTGCAAAGTGACCATGGATGCGATGCCTTGCTGGAAATTGCCCTGTAATGATAGATGACCGACTAGGCGAACATACGCCACTTGTCACGTGAAATTTAGTGTACTTGGTACCCTGAGCAGTTAATTTGTCAAGGTTAGGCGTTTTTACTTCTGGGTGACCATTGCTCCCCAAATCTCCATACCCCCAGTCATCGGCAAATACAAAAATAATATTGGGCTGTTCTGCTTCCTTATTGGGTTCTGTGTACTGACATGCACCAAAAAAAAACGACACTAAAACGACAAACAATACATTAAACTTAACCATGATAGATAATTATAATATTTACGATCATTTGTTATATAAAAAAGGCTGTCTTCCAAAGCGCAAATTAGATGAAGTACTCTATAAGCTCATTTGTATGAGCTATAATTGAGATTTTAGAATGGCCAAGCAAAAGTCTTCTCAACCTGCTCCTTCGATTTACTTTAAAAGACAGCCTTTTTTATTCCTAAACAATCAACTTTAGTTCCTCTATTTATTCTCTAATGAATACTTTTTTACTGACTATACTATTGTTCAGTGCATTGTGATATCGAATGATCGCAACACCTGAATAATTCAAATTAATCTCATTATGCGAACCACTAATTTTCTTACTAATTAGCATTTTTCCTGTCAGGCTAATTACTTCCACCAAACCCGATGCCTTTGATTCCATGTTGGCAATGATCAACTGACCATTACTCACATACATATTCGGCTCACCCAATCCTCCTACAGAGAGAACGCTTTTCAAAATAAAATTCACCTTATAAATCTGTATAGATCCGTTCTGCGCCGTGACTGACACCAAGGTGGTACCCGACAAGCCAGCTGCTACACTTACCTCTACGGTAGCCCATGCGTTAGTAGCCGTAGCTGCTACTACTGGCACTAAAGTGGTACCTATTGGCAGCTCTACATCATAACTCAAGGTAGTTGGCAAAAACCCTTCGACAGTGGTTCCGTCCACTGTCAAATCGCTGAGTGAAAAGTCTGCAGAAACAGCACCCAAAGTAAAACTGAGTGTATAAGTGCGTTTAGCACCGTCCTGCGCCGTAACCTCCACTGTAGTGATACCAGGCAAAGCACTTGCAGGCGTGATAAGCACCGTAGCTGCTCCGTCATTGGCGGTAGCTGTGACTACGGGTACGTCTGCACGCAAGGGTAATACCACATCATAATTCAAGGTTTCGGTTTCGAATCCAAAAACTGTAGTTCCATCTACTTGCAAATTGCTCAAAGTTGCATCTGAAGGTGCTGCGCCCAAGGTGAAACTCACGCTGTATCTGCGAACAGAGCCATCCTGTGCTGTAACAGCCACGATAGTGGTGCCTGGCAAGGTGCCTGCTGCTGTGATCTCCAATGTAGCATTGTCATCATTTTCTGTAGCAGTGACTGTAGGCACAGCAGTAGTCCCAAACGACAATTCCACATCATAATTCAAGGTTTCGGCAGAAAAACCAGTGACCGTATTCCCGCCTACTTGCAAATCGCTCAAAGTTGCATCTGTCGAAGCCGCTTCCAGTACAAAATTTACACTATAGGTTTTAATAGACCCATCGCCAGCAGTCACTTGTACAGTGGAAGTACCTGGCAAAACGCTTGTTTCATTTATTGAAATAGAAGCACTTTCGTTAGCTTGGGTCGCTGTGACCGTAGGTACTATCGTAGTGCCAAACGGCAAATCGATATCATATGACAAGGTGGTAGGGAAAAAACCCTCAACCAACGTCCCATCTACTTTCAAGTCGCTAAGTGTCGCATCAGAATTTCCCGCTGCCAAGGTAAAAACAACCTGATATGTTTTGGAGGAGCCGTCTTGTGCCGTCACTACTACCGTGGTAGTACCTGGCAACTCACTGGCTGCTGTAATCACCAAAGTAGCAAATTCGTTGTTTTTGGTTGCAGTAACCGATGGTACGACCATAGTACCAAACGGCAACTCAACAGGATAGCTCAGTGTTTCTGCAGCAAAGCTATCTATTGTACTCCCTTCTACCTGCAAGTCGGAAAGAGTGGCATCTGTGGCTACTTCGGTCAACGTGAAATTTATGCTGTAGCTCTGCTCAGATCCATCTTCGGCAGTCACTACTACAGCCGTAGTACCAGGCAAAGATACCGCCGCATTGACAACCACAGTGGCTCCCGAATGCGTACTGGTACCAGCTACTGTAGGCACTATTGAAGTACCAAATGGTAGCTCTACATCGTATGCCAAGGTAGTGGCAGAAAAATCTTCTACAGTAGTGTCGTCTACTTGCAAATCGGAAAGCGTAGCATCTGAACTTTGCTGCGGTGGCCCTTGAATGGCATCCAGATAATAAGAGGATTCGATCAGGCTTCCTTGATTAAACATAAGTATGGTTTGATCATACAGGTTGCCTGCTATAGGAGTGCCCACGAGTGTGGTAAGGTCAACTGAGATCTCGTTCCAAGTATTGGCAGTCAAAATCACGTCTGCTGTAGTCAATTGATTGGCTGTGCCACTGATGGATTTTCTCATAACAAGTGTGATTTTTGGCATCGTACCAATCAAGCACTCAGGGTAAACCCTCATCTTGATAGTTCCAGAAGACACATCTATATTGTCATGATCGAGCTGAAGGTATCTGAATTCATCCAAATCGTCTCTAGTTACTTTCAAGACATTTGGACTACTATTGCCCATAACGGACGGTGTAGCTACGTTGGTACTGACAGTAACGCCTACTGGTACGGTCGTCACATTAAACTCATTTGAGCTATGGTCAAAGTACCACTCATTGCCTACCTCCAAATCGGCGACCTCATCCGCCAGATAAACAGGTGGCACCGAAGTAATAAAATCATCAACATAAAGTGGCTCAATCGTAACTGCAGTATTGATTGGTAAAATATACATGGCATCATAACCCCCAGCATCTATCACTGCCTGTACACTTCCATGAGTATCTACAGTGCCCTTCAGTGTCTGCCAAGACCCACCTGTTTTAGAAGTAGTTAAAATAATATCTTTTGTAGTGGATGATCCTACCGACTTATTGAATATCCTCATGATGATCCGTCCAGACCCACTGTTTATCGTACCATTCGATACTACATAGTATCTGATAGACCAGTCAAAAACCTGATCTACTTGAAGCGTCTGTGGCAGGTTGAAATATGCCCCAGCATTATTTGCTGAACCTACTATTTCTGTCACATTCGGATTTTCGGTATCACTAGCGTCAGGATTAGATACATAATTCACTACAGTATTAGGACTGTTAAAGTAATTCACCATCTGCCGGCATTGATCTATATCCTGAAAGGCATATCCAATAGAAGACACATATCCAGTGGGTTGAAAGCAAGACACTTTGGTATCGCTGGCCTCTCCCAAACCATCACCATCAGCATCGGCATACCATATGGAGGTCGCTACTGGCGAAGTCTGTGGGTCCACGCTGAATTGTATATCATCAAAGTAGATTGGCTCTGGACTGCTCGCTCCCTGAGAAGGGAAAAAAGATATTCGGTCAAATGGACCTGCACCAAGAGCATCAGTAATAGCCTCAGAGAAAGTATCCCATTGCCCTCCTGTCTTAGACACTCCTCCTCTTTGATATTTGTTATTAACATCTGCGCTGTTGAACAATCTAACTGTAAGTGATCCATTCGTACTAGATGCGTGGTCGCTGTAATATCTAAAGCTCAAATTGTCTCCTGGATTCACAGATGTAGGTAGCTCAAAAACTACTTGCTCATTTATTACCAAGGGTACGGCGTCAGAACCTACTTGTATCACGTTGGGATTATGAACATCTGCAACGACTGGATTTGCCGTATAGGAAACACCTCCATCGGCATAAGTGGAAGTGGCCTCTACTGGCAACATATAGCAAAGGTCTAAATCGAAATAGGTATAAAAATCGCAAGACGAGCTGTAATTAGGGTCTACACTAATCTTGAAATCATCGATATATATGGGATCCAACCCATCAGCCACCACTGGCTCTGTGGTACCAAAACTAGGATAAATAGATACTCGGTCGAACGGACCAATACCAGTACCAATGTCGTTAATGACTCCGGATACACCTTGCCAAACTCCCCCTGTTTTATCAAAGAAAAACTGTCTGTAGTTGGCTGTTTCTGTACCGCTACTGTTAAAAAACCTCACCAGCACAGCCCCTTTACCAGTCCCATTAGTTCCTGCGCTTTCAGCATAAATTTTCAAACTAAACGTTTCTTCGTTTGCTGGGTCTATCGCATTTGGCAAAATCAATGCTGGATGGTGATTGCCACTACTAAAAGGCTCTAAAATAGTGACCGTAGGATTGCTCGGATCTGAAACCGTAGAGGGGTTGGGCATAGCTCCAAACCGACTGGCTCCATTCCAGTACTGATTGGTAGCTCCTGGAGAGCTAAATGCAAGATCGACCTCCATGGTCTCTAAACACATGCTGGCATCGATATAAGTATATTCTGTTTGCGCAAAAGATATCGAGCCCGTCGACAAAATAATGAATAAGAGTAAAAGCTTTTTCATATAACACTGTTGAGATTAATCGTATCCAAAAGATGTTGTGATTGCATCTTTTGGATACTGTAATAACTCATCATTGAACTACACGCAATTTGTATTACGTGCCTTCGTTTTTGAATAGTAATGCGTGTATCATGCCTGAATTACAGCGCTTATTAATTGATTCAATTTGATGACTGGAGGAACTTCCTCCATTTACAATAGTACAAGATCATCATTCACTTAATACTCTCAATAATTTCATTTCTTTGCTCATTTGTAACAAGCATTTGAAACAGAAAAAACACGATTCAATAGGATTAAGGGGATATTTCAACGTTACTTACCCAAGAATAATACTTCTGAGGTAGATGCTAATCCCTGATCATCTGTGAGGGTGAGATAGCCTGCTTGCAGTTGGTTAGGAAGGTCTATCACCAGGTCAGTAGCAAGGAGAATATCTCGCTCTTCCCACTTCTTGTCTGGCCACTTATTACTCGCATCTCTAGTGAAATAAAATTTGGCATGAGCAGCCTTGCTCAATCGCTTGGGATCGATAGAGATCGTAAGGCTAAGTCCATCGCCGCTCATGGTCAAGTTGCCCAGACCAAAGTCTGGACTCTCTCCATTAATTACTTCTTTGGCAAAGGCATAACTCTCCATGCGGCTCCAGCCTGGTCCATGCCCATGCTTCATGTTCAGGGCAATGATGGCATGTCCATTTTGGGCAGCATTAGCTGACCGTACTACTATAGGAGGAGGAAAATGAGCATCGTTGGTTCCTGATATAAATAGCATTGGTGCTACAGCCTGTGACAAATAGATAGAAGGCTCATAGTTGGTCTCTACATTCTGCAAGTACGCGCCACCAGTGGCCAGAGCTTTGCCCATATGGCCATCGGATTCTGGTAAAAAACCACACCCATAAATAGGAACAGCAAATTTAACTCGATCATCAATACCAGCGACCACACTGGTCAGGATACCTCCCCAGCTCACACCTACTACACCGATTTGATCGGCATTGACCTCTTCAAAATCAGCCATCAGCGAGTGTGCCAATAGTACTTGAGACACAGCATGATAAAACCATTGGTTTGACACGTCCTCTTTCCAGTCGTGAAAAACACCTACACGCTGAGGACCTGAGGTAGCAAACAGATCTCGTTCGTTGTGAGGTTTGGCAGACGGAATGTGTCCCTCCAGATCCATGGCAATGGCAGCAAACCCTTGGTTGTTCCAACGTTTGATCCACTGCACAAACGCTGTACCTCCACCACCATGCACGAGTACTACAGCAGGCCATCCCCCTTCAGGAGCTTCTCCTGCTGGAGCCGAATAATAGGCGTAAACTTCCGTTTCCTGGCCTTTGTACGGTAGTGCTTTGTAAAACAGACTCTTGTAGCCTACTGTAGCTGCTATTTCTGTTTCTCTAAACTCTGGTGCTTTTTTTAATTGGGTTACGTCCCAAGGCCCTGTATTCCATTTCGGCGAACGCTCTCCTTCTGACTTAGCAGCGATCATAGGCTGCATAACTCCACTTACTAGTACTACAGCAGCTAGCAGGCTTCTATAAGACAATTTCAATATGCTCATTCTCCTGACTTTATTTGATAATCGGAGGACCTTGCAGCCCTTTCAAATAGTATTTCACACCTTCGGCTACATTGTCTATATCTGGAGATGCAAAGAATAAGGTCAAACTATTGTAATCGTCTTCTGGGATTTGCATTCTAGAAAAATCAAACGTTACTTCTTGCCATTGATCATAAGCAGTGATCGTTGCGATCTTGACCAATTGTGTTTTTACATCTCCGTCTTTTCTAAGCACAAGCGAAACACGATTTTCTGGCAAAGCCTTACCTGAGTTAGACACTAGAATATTCAATGAAAATTTCTTATTTTGTTTTATTTCAATCCTTCCATTGAGATCAAACTCCATCCCTGCAAATCTGCCACTTTGCCTCGTAAACATACCTACCTTAGCTCCTGATACTATAGGATCTTGAACATTTTTGGAATAAGTACCCACATATACTTTGGATGTGGAGACTACACCTTGACCGAGAGCGAAATCAAAATAGTTGTCCAATTTGGGTTCCACGGTATTGACTACGGACATTTCTCTGAATGGCAGTAGTGATTTTCCATTGGAGTCTAAGACTTCACCTTTGGTGAAAGCCAAATAAATAATCTCTCCCATTCCTACAGGCTCATCGAGTTCTAAAGCGATGTTTCTATCAGAAACCTCCACATCTTTGACACCTACTTTTCTGGCGCCATTCACTATGGCTACAAAGGATGTTTTTTTAGAAACGGATTTGATATCACCAGAAGATTTTACCACAAGGTTGATTTTAGTTCCGTCTTTGCTGGTTTCCGCAACTACCACTACATTATTCGTTTCTACCTTTGGCCCATTCACACTTTTCAGGTAGTATTTGGTGCCCGTGGCTTTCAGGTCGGAATCATTGAATCCAAAAAACAAGGAGACCTCATTGTAGGCGGCATTCGGCTCCAAACTACTAAAATCGAAAGTATAGGTTACCCATTCATCGTATTGGGCAATGGGCTTCACCAGCGCCAATTGCGTAGAGCCTTCTCCATCCTGTCTCAGGATAAATGCAATTTTGTGATTCGCAATAGGAGCTTCTGGCTTTTGAGCATAAATAGTAGCTGTAAAAATACCTTTTGCTAAATCGAGAGTGCCTGGAAGCTGCAAATTCAAAAATGAAAACCTACCTTCCTCCTTATCGAATTCCAAGCATTTTTTTACCCCAGCTATGTTAGCTACTTCCCTTGTTTTACCTAGAAAGGGAGTCAAAACCCCTATTCCATCTCCTTCTCCATAGTAGGAGGCCAAATCTTGTGCAGATAAGATATTTCCAGATAGAAGTATCACTACCAAAGTATTTATTATTTGTATCTTCATCGCTTTATTAATTAATCGTTTAACCATTTTATTGATGCAGTCATTGCATTTAAATCTGCCGTAACTTCTGCATTTTCAAATGACCGGCTCAAAGTCCAGTTATTTGTTTTAAAATCCCCAAGTGGCTTGCCTGGAGACTTGTTAAGTATTTCATAATCTACACCCCATCCATTTTCCCATTGGTATCCCCATGTATAACCAAAATAGGCTCCTTCATGGGCTCCTAATAAAAATAGTGCTAGATTGAATTCTATTCTGTCTTTAGCGGTTTGGATCTTCCATTCCTCAGATTCAGCCATCTCTGTTTCGTCTAGCCACGAGAACCCTGGCCAAGCTTTGACCAATACCATTTTTCCTAATTTCCCTGCGGCTTGTATAGCCTCTATGTCTCGCAAAATAGCTTCCTTGCTCGTACTGTTGAAATAGGCAAAGTGCTCCATCATAGCAGCATCATGAGCAGGCAAAAATTCCATGCCCTGTGTGTAATCTGTACTGTTATGCGATCTCAATCCATTGTAAATCAATAATTGGTCAGGCCCTAACTCAGCTCGGGTTTCGGCAATGAGTAGCTCTAGCCCAGCATTGATAGCATCGTACTTTTCTTGTCCCCATAAGGCAATATTGCTGGACAGAGACACCTGACCATAGGCATCCATAAAAATACCATCACAAAAACCGTTAATGGTGGCATCTTTGGCTACGCTAATCCACCAATCGCGTACTGCTGGGTTTGACAAATCGTATCGTTTGATCGTGGTGCCTGCTTTATAATCTATCTCACCATTGACATCGTACAGCCACCACTCAGGATGATTATCATATTCTTCCATGAGTTCGTAAAAATCATATTGCAATACCGTATTCCAATAATAGATAACCTTGACCTCTGGATTGGCCGCCTTAAGTGCTATTGTTTCTCTCTGAATAGCCTCAAATACATCATAATCATCTCGCCCGTGTGCCTTCTCCAATACCACCAAATCTGTGTGGTCTGCTACAAAGTCCACTTCCTCCTCAGTCAGCATTTGTCCTTTCCAAAAATGAAAAAACACTGGAATACCATCATCCCAACTGTAGTCAATGGGAAGATCTATGACTACCTCTTCGGAAGTATTGTCCTCATGTTCATTGGTCTCTTCTTCTTGATCCTCGCCTCCAGACTCCATGTCATCTATTTCACTAGAAGCACAAGCTTGAAATAGAAACATCAATAACATCGCTATCTGAAGCATTTTCATCGCTTCTATTCGATTGACAAGCTTTGGTATGATTTTCTTTTTATTCATGGCTGTTAGTTAATTTATCAACTGGTACTGAATAAGTGATCTCCCATGTTTTGCTTTCGGGACGATAATCTACCTGATAATAATCCTTTCCATACTTTTCTTGCTCAGACACGATGTCTTCTATTTTTTTGCCATTCACAACAATGTCGGCTGTGCGGTAATCCTTCAATCCAGAAAAGGTAATGGGTACGTAGGCTAAGCCAGATTTCAAATCGATCGAAGCCGTAGACCCGTTTTCTACCTCTATGACCAACGGATACTGGCGTGAGACTTTCCCTTGATCGACAGTCACTTTTACCTGATTTTGCACAGCTTCTCTAAAGACTGGACGCCATGTATCTGCATTTCCGTCACCTTGTAAAAACTTAGAAAAAGCTTCGTTAGGGCCGTAGTAGCTATTGGCCTCTTGTGGCAATATGACAATGACCAAGGTGGCTTCGATATAGTCTCCTGGGTAAAGCACGTCAACTTCTTGAGACAAGGCTAGTTCGGTGAGTGAACCTTGTACACCCCTAGATGTAGAGGCATACTCCGAAAAATGTGGAGCTACTTTTTCCCCTTTAGCCTTGGCATCCCATGATCTCACTATCAGTCCCTTATTGGCCCAAGCAGCCCATTCTTTAGGGCTGGTATTCACTGCTTGGTGCATGCTCACCCACGGGATATTACCCTCCAGTTTCACTCCAGATTTGGCATAAGTACCGTTGCCCCATGTGGCTTCCCATTCTTCAACCAACCCATTTTCATTGCCGATAGCAAATTGTTTTTCTTTGGAGTAGCTATAGGTGTCAGTACCCAATTGCATCACCACCAATTTGTCAAACTTCAAGGTGTCTTTTACTTGAAATTTGACCTTGTATACACCTCGCAAGTAATCGTCTGTTCGGAAGATCTGACTGGTAAGCTGGTAGTCGCCTGCCCCATCAGGGGTCTGGCCTGAATAGATGACCTCTGTGAGATTGGGGCAATTTCTAAGGTGAACAGTCTTGATTGCACGCATGGCCTGGCGCTTTCCGTCTTTGGAAAAAATACGCATAAAATCTGCTCCTCCAACATTTGGCGTCCAGCTCCACTTTACTGGTCTCGCTATTTCTGGATTTTGTGAGGCAATCATCAAAGGACGTACGTCTGTAATCATCGAACTGGCCTGTCCGCCATCAGGTTCGTAGCAGATGTTTTCACCAAAAGCTCCGATCGCACTCTCTTCCCATAGTTGCTTATTTCCACGGCCGCCTTTCTCCCAACCTACGAGAGATAGCTGCGCATGTGATGCTGCAGGCAATGTCCCCCAAAAAGCCTTGACCACAACCAGCTCCAGTTCCAATTCTGAATGAGCTGGAATCTGCAATTGTGTATATCCACGCACCCAAGGGCCGCTAAATTTTCTTTCGCTTTGGTGCCAATTCTTAGATATTTGTACGGGTAGTCCAGTTGGATTTCCTGCCTTGTCTCGAATGATCATAGAAATGCCTGGCAAACCTCGTACCTGTGTCTTTTTGCTAAATACCAATTGTGCCAGTTGCGACTCGTTCCCTTCGTTTTTGATTTTGAATGTTACAGTTTCGATACCTTCTATATCTGCATCACTAATCATTTCCACATGAGTCGCTCCTGTGAGTTCGTCGCTAAATACCTCTAGTTTTTTGGAAAGCTTTGCATCTTTGGCCTCGATAGACCAATGCTTCTTGCTAGTGAAGTTTGCCGTCTGAATGACCAACGAAGCCTCTTTATTAGACCCTTGAACCTGTAGACTCTTTTTCCATTTCAAATCACCTACTGTTCGCGCTTCCCAAATCAAGTTAGACTTAGTATCTAATGCCTGCAAAGACTTTTGGGTCGACACATAAGTTTGGTCAGCCTGATTTGGGAGAAATTCTATACCCAACACTGCTTCTTCTTCATCGAAACCTACAGACTCCAACTTGAAAGCCAACCGGTCTGGCCACGAGCTCACCTCTAGTGCCAATTTCATTAATGGTGCTTCCATGGGAAGTTTTATGTCGGTGATGTATCGTCTTTGATAATATTTACCACTTTCTATGAGTTCACAATTCCTCAGATCTGATGGCCCCATGATTACATCGTATCGCTTGCCCTTATACTCGACATAGAACTTGATTAGGTCTTGAGCTGGAAAAGGGGCTATGTACGAACTAGCTGCCGTCAGGTGTGACTCGGAGTTAGTACGAGTTTGAAACTGCGTGAGGCGTAGTTTTTTAAAATCAAACGCGGCAAAATGATTGTTTGTTTCCAGATGAAACTCGCTTGATTCAAACAATGGCGAAGGATAATACATGAATGTATAATCTTTCGTTCCTTCCCACAGCTCGGTGGGCAACTGCGCCTTTGCTAATCCCGAGACTAGCAAAGCAAACGCACAAACCATCAAATATCTTCCCTTCTTCATTCTTTTTATTTCGATCACAAAATCATCACTACTGTAGAAAGGGACCTCTCAGATTGTCGATATAGTATACCATACCTGTGGCATCTAAATCTGTGTCTGGTTGTCCGAAAAACATATACACTCTTTTATAATCTGTCTGAGGTACTACATTTGAGAAATCGATTTCATATTCCACCCATTTCCCATAGTTGGCAATATCTACATCTACAAACAGACTGACTTGGCCTGCACCTAAGCCATTCTCATTTCTTAGAATAATTGTGAATCGGTTGTTCGTCACTATTTTGCCTGGATCCTCTACTAAAGCCCAAAACTTAAAATCACCGTAATTGTCTATGTCGATGAGATCTGGCAGTAAAAAGTTCATGAACGAAAATGTCCCCTCTGCTTTCACAAATTTCCCCACAGTAGCATTTGTATTGATTCCTGTCACATTTGGATTGCTCACCACTGTATGCGTACCTACCGACACGACATCCAAGGTGGCCAAATTACTCACGGCTACATATTCATAATAGGTCTCTGTAAACTTCACGACCACTTCGATTGTGTCGATAAATCCTCCATTCTCCGAAGTCACCGTTACGATGGCTGTTCCCTCGCCTACGGCTGTGATCAACCCTGATGCTGAGACGGAAACTACTGAATTATCGTCTACCGACCAGTTCACGTTCTGATTAGACGCATCTACTGGCATCAGTTCGGCACTGAGCTGTAAGGATTCGCCTACGGCTCTAAATTCCACATTTGTCTGATCGGGCATTATCTTAACACCCGTCACCAATATAGGAGCTGAAACATCAACATTCATTGAATTGGATGTGAACGAACCATTAGATACTGAGATGGTAGTGACTCCGATAGCTTCCGCCTTAACCACGCCATGTTCGTCTATGGTCACCACATTTTCATTGGCCGAAGTCCATACCCAAGTCGTGTCATTCGCATTATCGGGTGTATAGCTGATCTCAACACTAGTCTCATTTCCTTCTTTTAGGTATAAAGTGGAAGGAGATATAATCAGAGAAGTGAGTTTGACCAGCGGATGTACAGTCACACTTGCAGATGCTGTGATGTCGTCATTGTTGTAGTTTTTCACTGTAGCCACAATCTGAGTCTCCCCTACGGACACTCCTGTGATCGTACCATCTTCAGCTACAGTAGCTATCGATGGGTCTTCCGAACTCCATGCGACCAAACCTAAGCTATCTACCGCTGCGGGTAGTGTGTTTGCGGCTATTTTTCCTTGTTTGCCACTTGCTATATCGATCACTTGGGGGCTTACCGAGATGCTCTCTACATAGATGTCTTGATCGGTGACCACTACATAGGAGGAGTCTATCCAGTCCAGATGGACTGATTTGGCATAAACAACGGCTAGCCCGTTTTTCTTAGCGATTACTTTTCCGTCAGCCCCTAGCTCTACAAACTCCTTTGAGGATTCTGACAGAGACCATTCAACCTCTTCGCTGATGCCATTTGGCAAGCTATATGCTTCGAATTGTATGGTGTCATCTACAGCCATAGTCACGGGTGTTTGCCATGGGCTGATGCTAATAGATCGATCGTCCGATTGAACAGACTCGTCTGTGTAGCACCCATTGAAGATCACCATACAGAACACTAGGCCAAGGGTAGTTTTAATCATGTTTTTCATATCATTTGTATTAGTGTTGAGCTCACATTTCTACTGGATTCAGTATCACTTTCGATAACTTGATCCATCCCGTTTCATCTTTGTCATTCAAAGAAATACTCACAGTATGTTTGCCAGATTCATCAAATTTTATCACCCCTATTTTTCTGGTTTTAAAAACGGTCATTCTTCTGGTTTCATCCTGACCCACTACTCGGTCTATATTTCCACTGAAGGTTGGTACAAAGTGATAATTAACATCATCGATTGATAAACGTCCTTCTTGCAAGTCAGATGACTGATCGCAGGCATAATTGATTTCTATAGTATATAGTCCTGGCTTCGGCACTTGAATCGTCCATTGTGCCTGACTTCCTTTTTCTTTCCAGTTGGTCAGGGTGGCTACGGAGTGCCAATCACCAAAAATCTCCATCCAACGCTCCTCGCCCTGTTCTGCCCCAGAAACGACTGCTTCATGTGGGTACAAAATATTCGATACCCCAGAAGATAGCATTTTGTCTTTCTGGAAAGTGAGTCCGTCGTTTTCGTGTTCCAGCACAATCACAGAAGCAATGGCTTCGTGTTTGGCTATGGGTACCATCAAACAAGAGGCTCTGGTCAATTGCTTAAATTCTACAGGTTCATCGTTATCGAGAAAATAAGCCTTGCTGACTCCTCCAGTGATCGAAGGCAACCAAACGCGACCATCGTCTGGCCATTCTTTGATGAAAATATAGGTTTTGTCCTTGGATCGAGTAGCTCCAAGCCCACTCTGACCACCTATGTCTACTGGCACAGTTTGATAAATGGCTTCTTCATGGTTTTTGATCCAATCGCCTGCATTTCTCAGAATCTCTGACGACATCTCAGGAACGGTACCCTGACCAGTAGGGCCTATATTGAACATATAGTTTCCTCCTTTGGTGATGACGTTGATCAATCTATGGACGATCTCTTCGGGGGTCTTCCAGTTGA
Source organism: Reichenbachiella carrageenanivorans (assembly GCF_025639805.1). Taxonomy (NCBI): domain Bacteria; kingdom Pseudomonadati; phylum Bacteroidota; class Cytophagia; order Cytophagales; family Reichenbachiellaceae; genus Reichenbachiella; species Reichenbachiella carrageenanivorans. The sequence goes on from NZ_CP106735.1 coordinate 507,682, forward strand.
TATCCAATTTGCTATACGCCCAGGTGTTGTTGTGGGTATCTGGTGTCTCCCAGAGACCACCCAAAGGCTTATTTGGAATCTGATTGTCACCCATTGAGACAAAGTCACCCAACCCTTGTCCTATTCGGCTGTTGATAAGGCAATTGGGCTGGTATTTTTCTACCATATCCTTGATCTGAAGAACCTGAGATTCTTTAATTGGTCCTGGCGTATCGAAAAATATACAACCAATTTCACCATAGTTAGTTAGCAGCTCCTTGATTTGCGGTAGCGCCTTCTTTTTCAAATATTTATCGAAATCAGCCTCTTCCCAATTATAGTCCCAAGTATTTCCGTATCCATTTTTCTCTGTCCAATCCTGCGTTTGCGAATAATAGAACCCAAATTTCAACCCTTTGGCACGAGCCGCTTCGGCTAGTTCTTTCACGATGTCCCTTTTGAATGGCGTTGCATCCATCACGTCGAAATCGCTCGCTTTAGTATCGAAGAGGGCAAATCCGTCGTGATGCTTGGCAGTGATCACCAAATATTTCATACCTGCATCTACTGCTAGCTGCGCTATTGCATCTGCGTCGAAATCGACAGGGTTGAATTGAGCAGACATTTTTTTATACTCAACTGTGGGAATTTGTGCTCGCTTCATGATCCACTCATTGATCCCAAAATAATGCTCGCCCTGCCACTCACCAGCCAAGTCAGAGTATAGTCCCCAATGTATAAACATAGCAAACTTGGCCTGTTGATACCATTTGTAATCTTTCTTGAGGTAGTTGGCTTCTTTCACATTTCTTTCTCCCCATAATTCATCCATGCCCTTCTCACTTTTATTCTGAGCCGTGGCCAAGCCTCCTGCCAATAGGAGTACAATTGTGATATATCTTTTCATTATCAGTTTCATATTAATTAGTATCCATCATTTTGAACCCAAGATTTATTCAGCGTCATTTCGTCTACGGGTATTGGCCATAGATGCTCATGCGCTGGGTAGGTCGTTACAGGAGCGTTGACCAGTATGTCGTTGATTACAGTAGCTCCGAGATAGTCTGGGTTATCTGAAGAACTGTAATAAACGTCACGAGTATTCGACTCTTCTAGGAGTCGGTTGGTTCGAATCAAATCAAACTTTCTTTTGCATTCGGCATGTAATTCCACCCTTCTTTCTTGCCAGACTACTTTCTTGAATCCTTCGTAATCCAAACCCAGAGGAAGATCTCCCAGGCCTGCTCTATTTCTTAACCTATTGATTTGTGCATAGGCTTGTGCCGTAGGCGCACCATTGACTTCGTTGACTGCCTCAGCGTATATCAGCAAGGCATCGGCCACTCTGTACAAGACAATGTTGTTTTCTCCATCGTTGTCTATCACACCATCATTACCATTATAGATGGCTGGATCTGCCCATTTTCTAAATACTGGATTGGTATATCCTGTACTACCATCTGCCATGGTAGTTTTTGAGAGTAGTCCCCACTCTTTTCTTTCATCACCTGCTTCGAATGTTCTGAAAAAGTCAGGCGTTGGGATATAAAACCCACGTTTTCCTCCACTGAGTGGCGATGAGTTTACTTCTGGCGAATTTCCCCAAAACAAGTTCTGACGAGCCATCAACACTTCACTCACCAAATACAAACCTTCTCCTTCTGCACCAATCCCCATTCCGGCAAGGTTTCCAAACTCAACTAATGATTCTGAAGAAAAAGCTTCGAGCCATGGGCGAGCATAAGCTGGCTCAGTGCCAATAAAGGATGTGTGAATATCGAATCCATCAGGATTTTGAATGACTTCCCATGCCGCATCTTGTGCTAGCTCATAGTATTTGGCATCTCCTTGTACCATCTGTCCTTGGGAGGTTCTCCTCCACCCAGCTCTGGTCAGGTAGACTTCGGCCAGCACCACTTTGGCCGACCATTTAGTCATTCGGCCGATATCATCTCCTGTATAAGAACCAGGAAGAAGATCTGCGGCTTCGATCAAATCAGGAATAATCACTTGTTCATATACCTCTTCTACAGACTGTCTTTCGGCTACTTTGATAGCGGTAAGGCTATTGACAGACTCTAAAAAAATAGGCTGATCTCCCCACATACGAACCAAATGGTAGTAATAAAGTGCTCGCATAAACAAGGCTTCTCCAATGATTGGAGCTTTCTCCTCTTCTGATATCTCAGTTATAGCACTAATCAAATCGATCGCATTATTGGCATCGGCTACTCCTTGCCACAGGGGTCCCCATACACCTGTATACATAAACTGCTCGGTAGCAGTCAAAGTGTGAGTCACATAGGGAGCCACCACAGTAGAATATAATTCTTGAGGAGCCATATTGTCGGTGCCAATTTCCCAAAGCGGCATCCATCGCGCATAAAGTTTGGTCCCTTCCGTCCAATTTTCATATGCTGCAAATACTAGTTTTTCGGCTCCTTCTACTGTGTGTGGAATATCGTCTACTGTAAGTAAATTTTTAGGGTTTTCCTCAAGAAAATCCTGACATCCTACCGAAATGGCTAAACACAAAAGCAGTGTAATTTTTGAAAATACTTTCATAATTGATTTCTTTAAAAATTGAGGTTAAGTCCAAAAGTGTATGTGCGTGGCAGTGGATAAACACCGTAATCATGCCCCATAGACAAGGCGTTTGAACCAGTAAGCGACACGTCAGGATTGTACCCCTTATAACTAGTCCAAGTATATACATCGCTCATCGACACGTACACTCGGCCACTTGTAGCCCCGTTTTTCGTTCGAAATTTGTATCCCAAAGAGATGTTTTTCAATCGTATATAAGATGCATCTTCGATCACACGATCACTGAAAGGCATATTGTTGAAATTGTTTTGTACGAAAGGCAAAGGTTGTGTGTCGCTCGGCGATTCTGGTGTCCAGCGAGCATCGTACAAACTTTGTGGTGTGCCTGTATTGCCTTCTAGGAAGGACAGCCTCCAATAGGTCAAATTGGCCATATCTCGACCATGCTCTCCATAGAAGAAAAAACTAAAGTCAAATTTTTTGTACGTCACGGTATTGTTCAAAGACCAAACAAAATCTGGCTGTGCTCTTCCTATAATCCCTCTGTCGTCATTGGTTAATTTCCCATCTCCATCTATGTCTTTGTATTTTACCTGACCAGGATATTTAGCTGTATTTTTATCGCTTTCTTTCCATGGTGTATAAGAAGGCAGTGTACCGTTTAGACCAGCTCTATCTGCATTAAACTTGACAGCAGATTCTTCTAAGGAGAGTCCTTGAAATTCAGCAAAATCTTCGTATTGATAAATACCATCTGAATAATATCCCCAGAATGCCCCCAGCTCTTCATCTACTAGCAAGCGCTGTGTAGGTCCTGTAACCCACGGGTTTTGGTAACCCGCACGAAGCGAGTCCGTCAGCAAACTAGTCACCACTGTTTTGCCTACAGACATATTGAGTGAGGATTTCCAAGAGAAATTTTGACTTTCTATGTTTACCGTATTCAACTGCACCTCTACACCCTTGTTTTGAATCGATCCCACATTCAACAGGCCCGATGTAAATCCAGTGATGGCTGGTACTGAGGTAGACAACAACAAGTCGTCGGTGTTTTTGATATAAGCATCGACTGTCAATGTAATTAGGGAGGTGAAAACACCTAAATCTAAACCTACATTTAGTTCTGATGTTCTTTCCCATCTCAATTCATCGTTGGTGAAATTGGCCGCTCTGAATACAGACTGTTGCACTTCATTTTGACCCAAGATCACAGATTCGGTGGTGTAGCTCTGCAGCGACTGGCCCGATTGCGTAGCTGGATTTCCTGTAGTACCATACCCAACACGCAGTTTCAACAAGTTGATAGCTGAAACGTCGAAAAAGTCTTCTTTGTCTATTTTCCAACCTACAGAACCTGCAGGGAAAAATCCCCATTTATTACCTTCCGAAAATTGAGACGCTCCATCCATTCTAAAACTAGCCGTCAGAAAATACTTCCCTTTATAGTTGAGCGATGTTCTAGCTGTTCCGGACATTAATCTTTTTCTATCCCATTCGGAAATAGAAGGCAACTGATCCAAACCTGAACCTAGATCATAATACAATGTAGCATCCGTAGGAAAATCGGCAGCCTCCGACTGCACCCAATCGACTGTGGTCTCTCTCATAGAGAATACCAATAGGTTTTGGATACTGAGTCCCCCCACATTGGTATTGTATCTGAGAAAGTTATCGATATTCCATAGCTCATAGTTCAAGGCTCTGCTTCGTGCCCATCCCCCATTGTATCCTAGGGTGTTGATCGTTCGATCTCTATAGGAGTTGAACGTTCGTGATTGAGAGGTAAACCCGACACGACTCTCTACAGACAATTTTTTTGTGATACTATAAGAGGCATTCACATTTCCAATAATCGTCTTACTGGAATAATCCATAATATTACCATAGATATAATCCAATGGAGTGTTTTGTAATTCTACAAGATCGTCGTTGGTCAAGACATTGCCACCGTCTGCCGACATCGTAGGCTGCGTACGAAGGGTATGAAAAACAACTCCACCCTGCCCTGTCGTTCGAGAATCAAAACCTGTCGATGTATTAGCGACTTGAGACTTACTAGAAATCACAGCTAAATTGGTACCTATACTCAGTTTATCACTTACTTCGCCATTGATATTGGCACGAAGGGATAACCGATCGTAGCCCGTCTGTGGAACGATACCATCAGACTTGTAGTAATTCAAAGAAGTAAAATACCTGAGTTCCTTGCTTCCTCCTGACAGCGAAATATCATTATTCAAAGTATATCCTGTTTTGTAAACTTCTTTCTGCCAGTCCGTAGATTCGATTTCTCCAGCCATTGCCGCACTAGCTAATGAATCCTCGAGATTCTGACCTGCCTCCTGTCTGAGTAGCAAAAAATCATTGGCATCAATCATATTCATGAATCGATCCTTTGGGAGATCGTGTATAGAAGTAGTAGATGAGACGCTCAGCTTGGGCGTACCTACTTTTCCTTGTTTGGTAGTAATCAAAATGACACCATTGGACCCCAATGCTCCATAGATAGCCGTTGAGGATGCGTCTTTTAGGATTTGAACAGATTCGATATCAGCGGGATTCAAATCTGCAATAGCACTTAGCCTAGCGCCTCCTTCCTCTTCGAATCCATCTATGCTCGTATTGTCTAAAGGGACTCCATCGACCACATATAACGGTTGGGTATTGCCACCAATGGAATTGATTCCTCTAATTCTGACGGTAGAAGACGCCCCTGGCTGCCCGCTATTGGAGGTCACTGTCATACCAGCTACCTGTCCCTGAAGCGCGTTTTCTACTGAGGCCTTTGTTTCATTTTCTATTGCATCATGGCTTACACTCGAGATCGCTCCAGTGAGTGCTCCTTTTTTCTGAGAACCATAACCAATTACAACAACCTCGTCGAGGTTGTTCGCATCTTCCATCAAGGTGACATCTATGGTAGACTGCCCGTTGACAGCTACCTCTTGGGTACGATACCCGATAAACCTAAATACGAGAATATCATCTTGAGCCACTTCGATTGAATAGGCTCCGTCCAAATTAGAGACCGTCCCTACGGTAGTGTTCTTCACTAATATACTTGCCCCTGGCAAGGCTCCATCCGTACTTCCTACGGTACCAGATACTGTAATGCTTTGTCCTTTTGTAGTAAATGCTAGCAGAATAAATATGGCCAGTACTAGCAGACATTGAGCATACATGCGTTCATGTATTGTTTTTGTCATTGTATCATTTTTTAAAAAAATATAGTGAATTGAATAACGATAACATGCTATCAAGACTCAAACTCTAAGTCTAAAGTAGGCCAGACTTTACTGAATCTATTAGTCTAACTTTTCAAATGTTTGCTCAATTCTTACAAGATACTTAAACAACTTATTATCAATACATTACTATTAAAAACAGCATCCTTTATTTCTTAATTCACAGATTGGTTTAGCCCTTTGTTAGAAAATCCTAAGAGTTTTAAACTTTTAGTCTTACCATCAAATGGCTTACTTGAGTAGTAATTGGGATTGGAAGTGATCTGTCCTTTGCCTTCTTTAGATTGGATATAGAAAACAGGCATAGCCCCCTGAACTGGCTGGCTATAAAGAGTGATCACAGCCTTCGAGTCTGTAGATACCCTGACTTGCCCATCGACTATAACATAGCTCAATTTTTTTATATCGGATTCCTTTCTCTTGCCTGGCTGAGGAGTTGAATAAGCAGATAGGTTATACCTATCAGTCTTTTCTTTGATTTCATCAACTGAATTTCCAACTACAAAGAAGTAACGAAAAGTCATAGACTTGCCTGAGGTCAGGCTATTTCCCACTCGTTTGATAATCGAAAACACGTGGTAGTCACGGTTTTTTACCGAGCCAGCTGTACCGTACCTCATAATGTCTGGCAGACGACTCTCATCTACAGGATATACGAGACCCAATGCAGGCGCATCGCCTGCGGCATCGGATGAAAAAGCAACCCAACCTCCTGTATCTCTAGTTTTGATAGACTTGCCCTCTCCAAATTGCGCTTGAACCATCTCAAAGCCTTGTTTTGGATTGGATATAAACAAGTGCTGAAGGGATGATTCTCTGACTCCTCCCCAAGGCACATTCAGGTGGTTGAGTGTATCACTTCCAAAATTGTATAACATACAATCCACTTGGATGATACCATCTCCTTTGTTGGTGTACCGAGTATAATACAAGAGTCGCGAGGTATACCCCGTCCGCTCGTTGTCGTCGGTATGTGCTTGCAACCCCCAGTTGATGGTTGTGTATTGTTCTTTTTCGGCATCATAGTAAGCAGCCAACTGTGGAGAGTAAAAAGGGTGTGTTTGCTCTGGTGTTTTTAAATAAACTCCCGCTTGATGGATAAAATACTTTCTACCACTTTTGGCGTCGTTTAGTTGATTGTCGGTCGCTACCATTTGCCAAACGTCGTCTACCCAAGGCGCATAGGCAGGCCCTCCCCCATTTTTAGCAAGCTTTGATTCGCCATTTCTCCACTGAGGCGGGACAGACTCTCCAAAACTACCTCTGAAAGAATAAACCTGACCTCCTTTCCCTATTCTCATCTGATAAGATGAACTCGCATTCTTCTTACTGTCAAATTTTAGTTGAGCATCAAAGACTAAACTATCTGAAAAGTAATCAGAAACGAACCATTCTGAGTCTGTTGGAGTATAAGTCTTAGAAAACTGAAAATCACCCTTGCTTGCCCCAGGGTATCCAAGCTCAAACACATCGGTCAGCTTATCATCGTATAACGATAGCTCTTGTGCCCATACTTGGGCGCCTAATGCTAAGAGGACTACAGTAAGAATAATACTCATCGACTTATAGAAAAGCATGCTGAATTGGGTGCTGTGGGTAGTTCTTTTTTCCATTTTTTTAGTTCTTTTAAAAGCTCATTTGTAATTTCAGGAAACTCACCTGATATATCATTTTCTTCCGCCCAATCCTCTTCTATATTGTAGAGTTCCGATTTGCTCATTTCTTCGTTTATCATCAGTTTCCAAGGTCCTTTTCTGATTCCTAAATGTGGCCATAAATAGGGTTGGGTATGATTGCCCAACCACTCCCAATAGATCGTCTTCGTCCTAGATGTGGGCGTGCCTTTCAATACTCCCAAGATACTTTCTCCATCAGGTTCGTACTTTTTAGGCATTTTAGCATTTGTCAATTCCACAAATGTCGGCAGCAGATCCACAGCGGTGATTACGCTCGTGGTATCCTTAGTGCCTGGCTCTATTACACCTGGCCACCGAGCGATAAATGGGACTCTGACCCCACCAGCAAACAAGGATCTTTTATTGCCTTTCAGTCCGCCCGTTTCACCTACGGAGTAATAAGTACCAAAACCCTTGTCTCCATGTTTTTTTCTATTCACACCACCAGTACTTTCTGGTCCATTGTCCGAAGAGAATATCACCAAGGTTTTTTCATCTAGCGACAGCTCTTTGAGCAAATCAAATACTTGACCCACTCCATAATCAGCTTCTGCAATCACGGCTGCATATATCTGCTGCTGCTCATTCAAATGCTCAAATTGCTGTAAATACTCTTGCTTAGGAAAATGTGGCGTGTGAGGCTCATGCAACCAAAGGTTGACAAAAAAGGGCTTATCTGCATTTTCTCTAATGAAATCAAGCGCTTTTGGAATGGTCTGATCCGTGGCAATGGCTTCGCCAGGGCCATTAAATCCTGCATATTCATCGTAGCCATAAGCCGCAGGTAGAGGAGCCCCAGCAATGCCTCTGTTGGTCAAATGCCACTTGCCAAAATGACCCGTTCGGTATCCAGCTTCTTGTATCATGCGAGGCAGCATCGGTATATTCGGATCTAACCAATCTGGCATACCAGACTGCACATTGTGACTGATGTCTGCGAAATGCCTGTGAATGCTATTCCTTGCAGGAAATTGGCCTGTCACCACTGCTGCTCTGCTCGGAGAGCACACGGGATGGTTCACCGTAAAATTGTTCAATTCGAGTCCCTCGTCCATCATTTGGTCAAGGTTGGGTGTTTTGCAAAAAGTACTGCCGTGATTACCTATATCTCCATACCCCCAGTCGTCTGAGAAAATGAAAATAATATTAGGCGAATCGGTGGCCTTCTTTTGTCCCTGGGTGACGTTGATCTGAGCCAGACAAAATAGCCAAATCAACGTGATACAGCAGAGGTGTAGTTTATTCAGCATATTCTTAATTACTTTTTTAATTTTTCAAACCGAAAATCTGATCCATCGGCACCCATTTCTGCCCTTCCTTTGCCCAAGGCAACGGTAGTTGAAACTGATCCATGAGTGTTTCCCACTCTTGGACTTTTGGGTTTTCAGCATCCGCCTTGGCTTTTTGTGTTGAATCAAAGGACGCACTGACTTCCATAATCATAAAAAGCCTATTACCCGTGCAGAAGATTTGCATATCTGTAATACCTGCCGATTTTATGCTTTCCAATATTTCGGGCCATACACCTCCTTGCGCATGGTATGCTTTATACTTTTCTATCAGTACGGGATCATTTTTCAGATCCAGCGCCAAGCAATACCTTTGAATACTCATATCTTGTTCTCTCTGTTTGACAAAAATCCATACACCGCTACTACCACTAAACAAACCAGCGGTACAATAAAGGCAAAAGCGATCTCTGGAATAAATCCTAATACACGAACATCTGCCAAGTCTGGCCCTCCCATATCGAGCAAACTTCCAAATAGAATAGGACCAAACGAACCACCTACAATGGCCATCACTAGTCCAGCTGAACCAATTTTAGCCTCGTCACCCATGTCTTTGAGCGCAATGCCGTAGATTGTAGGAAACATGATGGACATAAACATGGAAGTGAGCACCAAAGCATATAGTCCCAAGACACCTTGTACCAATATCAATACTGCTAGGCAGCTTGCTCCTGCCACGCCGAATAGCATCAGCAATTGGGCGGGTACAACATTCTTCATCAAGGCAGTGCCTATCCATCGGCCAGACAAAAACATAATCATCGCGGCCATGTTGAACCAAGTAGCGGTGAGCTGCTGATCCGCTGCTAGTGAAGCATTGAGAAAATCAACATACTGATAGATGTAGGTCCAGCACATGATCTGTGCACCCACATAAAACATCTGAGCCACCACACCTAAGACATATCTTTTATTAGAAATAAGCTTTTGAAAAGATTCTTTCAGACCCATTTTTTGTTGTTCGGCAGTAGCTGGTATTTTTATAAAAACGACCGTGATCAGAATAACCAAAACCAATATACCGAGTCCGATATAAGGCAAACTGATGATGTTTAGATCATTTTCTCTGATGGCGGCCATCTCCTCCGAAGAGAGCGCGCTATAGGCTGCTTGAGAATAATCGTTGGAGCGAAGCGACCCGATCACTAATACTTGTGCCATCAGCATACCCGTCAGTGAACCTACAGGATTGAAGGCCTGAGCCAGGTTCAATCTTCGCGTAGCGGTCTCGGGATGGCCTAGTGCCAACACCAAGGGATTGGAAGTAGTTTCTAAAAATGCCAGTCCACAAGTAATCACCCACAAGGAGATCAGGTAAAAATTGAAACTAGCAAGCTGAGCTGCTGGATAAAACAAAAAGGCACCCATCACATATAGGGCTAGCCCCAAGAGAATACCCGATTTATAACTGAACTTCCGAATAAACAGCGCCGCAGGCATGGCCATGAAAAAATAGCCAAAATAAAAAGCAAACTGCACCAACGAGGCTTGTGTGTGCGACAACTCAGGCATCACTTTTTTGAAAGCAGACACCATCGGGTTGGTCAGATCATTGGCAATACCCCACAGTGCAAATAGTGACGTAATGATGATAAATGGCACCAATAGCTCCTTAGCTACAACGGGTATGTTTTTGTTAGTCATGCGCATGCTGTTTTAGTTGTTGTTATTTGTTTTTAGCTGGACAAGAGTGCCCGATCCAAGTGCGTATAGCCCCCATCAGCAAAAATGTGCTGTCCAGTGGTATGAGAGGCTCTGTTGGAGATGGTGAATAGTACCTGATCTGCCAATTCTTGAGGAGTTGTCATTCTGTTTTCCAATGGAATCTTGGCTTTGATACCTTCCATAATTTCCTCACCATTCTCCATGGTTTTGATCCATTTGTCATAGGATGGCGTCCAACATTCTGCGATGATCAAACAATTGACTCTGATACCATATTTGATCAAATCTACAGCCCACTCTCGCGTCAGAGACAATACGCCTCCTTTGGCTGCGGCATACCCAGAAGTATTGCCTTGGCCTGTATAAGCTACTTTTGATCCTACATTTAGGATATTTCCTTTGGTCTCTTTTAGATATGGAAGCGCGTATTTGGCTACTAGGAAATAACTCACTACGTTCAACTTAAGGGATTGGATAAACTCCTCGGCGGTAGCATCTAGCCCTACGCCGTCATTCACTCCCACGTTATTGATCACTACATCTATACGCCCGTATTTTTGTACTACTTTTTGTACTGCTTTCTCTATTTGATCAACGTCTGTAACGTCTGTTTTTACAAACAGACCATCTACGCCATTTGCCTGAATTTCTTCGATATAACCATAGCCACGATCATTGTGATCAATGACTGCCGGTATCGCACCTTCCTTCACTAAAGACTGAAGAATTGTTTCTCCTATACTTCCCTTTAAGCCTGCAGCTCCTGTGATCAATACGATCTTATCTTTTAATTCTAAATCCATTCCTTTTGCCTTTAGTCAATGCCATAAAATTCCATTGCATTGAGTCCAAAAAATTTTCCCTTTTCTGTCTTACTATATTTATTAAAATATCGATCAACGATACCTCTCACCTCACTATACTCTGCCGCAAGAAGGCATACTGGCCAATCAGAACCATACATAACTCTATCCATTCCAAACGCTAAGACTACGACATCTAGGTAGGATACCAGGTCCTCATATTTCCAAGATGACCAATCTGCCTCTGTCACTAAGCCAGAGACCTTGCACCAAACATTAGCATACGAACCGAGCACCTTCATACACGCTTTCCACTCTTCTATTTCACCAGCTTTGATCGCTGGCTTAGCCATATGATCAATCACAAATTTCTGCTGGGGATGACGTTTCACCGTTTCGATGGCAGCCTGTAACTGGCTCGGGTATACTAAAATATCATATGTGAATCCATATCGATGGAGTTGAGCCAGTCCATTTTGAAACTTAGTGCCCAGCATAAAATCAGGGTCTGGTTCCCCTTGTACGATATGCCGAAAGCCAAGCAGTTTCTTGTATTTTGAATAGTTTTTTAATTGATTTTCGATGTCTACTGCCTGCAAATCCACCCATCCGACCACGCCTTTGACCAGGTCGTTTTTCTCTGCTTGCTGTAGCAAAAACATCGTTTCCTTATCACTTTGATCCGCCTGTACAGCTATACATCCATCAATTTTGTTGGCTTTTAACTCTACGGCTAAATCAATGGGCATGAAATCTCTTTTCAATACAGCCATATCATCACTGATCCAGCTGTCTCTCACGGGATCATATTCCCAAAAGTGTTGATGTGAATCAATCACTTTCATTTGATTAAATGATTAGGAAAGTCTTCTACTCGATGACAGCACACTTGCTGCATGACTTGATCTAGTTCTGTCTTGAGCAATGAAATCGTATGATCGCCTCCTTTTTTTCCCAAGGCACTAACGCCATACATGAAGCTACGACCCATAAAAGTAAAATCCGCTCCACTTGCCATGGCTCTGGCGATGTCTGGCCCACCTCTGAGTCCTGAGTCCACCATCACTTTGAGTTTGTCTTTAAACTTAGGTGCAAGTGCTGCCAATGGCACGATAGATGACTGACCAGCGTCTAGTTGACGACCGCCATGATTGGATACGATTATCCCATCCAAGCCCAACTTCACAGCCTTCTCTGCATCCGATTCGTTGACGACTCCTTTAATCACTAGTTTGCCTTTCCACTGGTCTCTGATGGGTGCAATTCGCTCTTCGCTCAACCAACCCGAAAACGTATCATTCATGAATTTCCCCAACTGAGATAAATCCAGATTTTTGGGCATATAAGGTTTTAACGTTTCAAAATTGGGCTGCCCTTTGATCAGGGTATTTAGCGCCCAACTCGGCCTGCCAAATGCTTGCATGATATTGGATATCGACATTTTTGGGGGCATCGATAGCCCATTGCGAATGTCTCTGGGTCTATGTCCAAATACGGGCACATCGGCGAGAATCACCAATACGGGCATTTCTACATCCGCTGCTCTTTTCAACAAATCGTCCCTCAATTTGGTATCTACTGGATGATAAAGCTGAAACCATGCTCTTCCTTCGGTCAGCTCCGCGGCACGTTCGATACTAGAGGTAGTCACTGTGCTCAAAACGAAAGGCACATTATGCTTGAAAGCAGCCTTGGCAAGAATATCTGGGGCACCTGGCCACATGAGGCCTTGCAATCCTACTGGCGCTATGCCAAATGGAGCATCATAGGTATGCCCAAAAAGCTCCGTACGCATATCTGACCCTCTCTTGTCAGACAAGTATTGAGGCATCAATTCGACTTGTTGTAAATCCCTTCGATTTCTATCCAAATTGACGTCCTCATTGCACCCGCCATCGAGATATTCAAATGCGAATTTGGGAATCCTTTTTTTAGCTTTTTTTCTCAAGTCATCCACAGAAGGATAACGAGAGTCATAAGCTATTTTCACTTCACTCATGGTGTATCTGTTATTTTAAGCGTACTCTATTGACTAGCAAAAAGCATGAAATCCCGCCAGAGCTTATGGTATGGTTGGGACCAAAACACCTTCTCTGGCGGATTCCATTCATTCTAACACAAATGCTGACACAATACGGGCGTAATCAGCATTTACGTTATCCTTCGTAGTTTTTCACTTCTTGTCTAGACGACCCTAGACCTTCTATCCCTAGCTCTACTACATCTCCTCCTTTTAAGTAAACTGGAGGCTTGAAGCCGAACCCTACTCCCTCTGGAGTACCTGTAGAGATCACATCCCCTGGCATCAAACTCATAAACTGTGACAGGTAGGAAATGACATGCTGTACATTGAATATGAAATCGTTTGTGTTTCCGTCTTGCACTTTTTTACCGTTCACGGTCAACCACAAGTTGAGATTGTTAGGATCCTTGATTTCATCTTTGGTGACTAGGTATGGACCTAAAGGAGCAAACGTATCGCAGCTCTTTCCTTTCACCCACTGTCCGCCACGCTCTATCTGAAATTCTCTTTCGCTTACGTCATTGTGCAAGCAGTAGCCTGCGACATAATCCATGGCTTCTTCTTCCGAAATGTAATTGGCTCGCTTGCCAATCACTACGGCTAGCTCTACTTCCCAATCCGTTTTTTTACTGTTCTTAGGGATTTCAATCGCATCGTTTGGTCCGACGATCGATGAAGTAGCTTTAAAAAACACGACAGGTTCTTTGGGTACATCCATCCCACTTTCTTCCGCATGCTTTCGATAGTTCAATCCGATACAAATAATCTTGCCAGGGCGATGAACAGGTGCGCCCAATCGGGTATTTTGATCCACTTCTTTGGCTAGTTTAGGATCAAACTCTCCCTTCAATTTATCTAGGCCTCCAGCCGCAAAAAAATCTTCGTCGTATTCACGTACCAAATGGCTCATATCGTACCACTTGCCTTCAAATTCCAAACCTGGCTTTTCTTCGCCTACATTTCCGTATCTTATTAATTTCATTCTTATATTATTTTGTTTTGACCTCTATTTTTCGATCATTCTCATTATTAATATATTCTCCAAGGTGGAGAAATGATTTCTTATTAAGTATTTAGTGTCACAAATCCACCATCAATCGGAAAGTCACTCCCAGTAATAAATGAGGCTTCATCAGAACATAGATAAAGTACAAGTGCACCGATTTCATCTGGGTTGCCCATCCTGCCTATCGGCTGAGATTTTGACAAGGTGTCAAACATTTCTTTTTCGTTTCCAGGATAGTTCTTTGCAAGAAATCCATCCACAAACGGAGTATGCACCCGACCTGGTGAAATGCTATTACACCTGATGTTGTGAGCCAGAAAATCTTTAGCGACAGACATGGTCATGGCATGTACGGCTCCTTTGCTCATCGAATAGGCAAATCGATCTGTAAGACCTACGTGGGCAGCTATCGACGATAAGTTGACAATCACGCCCCCTTTCATTTTCATCAATTCGACTGCAATTTTCGAACAATGAAAAACACCTTTTACATTGACATCTAAAATCCGGTCAAATTCTTCCGAGCTGGTTTTAGAAATACTACCAACATGGGCAATTCCTGCATTATTGACCAGTATGTCTAGTCCATTCTCTTTCGCAATTTCTTGAAACGTATTTTTGACCTGATCTTCGTCTGCCACATTGCACGCAACGGCAACAGCCGATCCTTCAGCGTCAGATATCTCATCGGCCACTCGCTGAGCAGCTTGTAGAGACAAATCCGCAATTACTACTTTGGCCCCTTGCTGCGCCAATGTCTTGGATATGGCTTCTCCTATACCACTCCCTCCGCCTGTGACAAGCGCTGTTTTTCCAGATAAATTAAATTTTTGAATCATAGTGACACTCCTCTTTTCCATGGTATAAAATCATTTTGTTCCAACTTCATGGCTTTGGTTTCTTCTCCACTAGCCACGGCTATTATTTTTTCGATAAGTCGGTCAGACGTTTCTTTGAGTGAGGCCTCTCCTGCAGCCACAGGCCCTGTATTGAAATCTATGATATCAAACATTTCTTCATAGACTTTGGTATTGCTCGACACCTTGATCACGGGAGTGATCGGATTGCCTGTGGGGGTGCCCAATCCAGTCGTAAATAAAATAATATTTGCTCCTGACCCAGCCAATCCAGTGGTCGATTCCACATCGTTTCCTGGTGTGCATAGCAGGTTCAATCCTGGCTTAGTAACTGGCTCTGTATAATCCAACACATCGCTAACAGGTGCCTTGCCTCCCTTTTTGGCAGCACCTGCTGACTTGATTGCATCTGTGATCAACCCATCCTTTACATTGCCTGGAGATGGATTCATATCAAACCCTGATCCCACTGCATGAGCTCGCTTGGCATACGCATCCTGTATGCTCAAAAATTTTTCTGCGGTAGGTTTGTCTACACATCTATCGATTATATTTTGTTCCACGCCATTGAGCTCTGGAAATTCACTCAAAATGGTACTTCCGCCTAGCGTCACTAGCGTGTCTGATGTTTCGCCTAAAACTGGATTGGCCGATATTCCCGAAAAACCATCTGATCCACCACATTCCAGCCCTACGATCAATTTATCTAGCGAAGCTGGTTTTCGCTCTATTTTATTGACTTCTTCCATATGAACCAATGTCTGCTCGATGGCAGTAGTGACCACCTTTTCCTCGGTTTTTAATTCTTGCTGCTCTATAAAAACGACAGGCTTCTCATTCTGAGGATACAACCCATTTCTTACTTTTTTGAACCACTCTACTTGGGCATGCTGGCACCCAAGGCTAAGGATGGTCGCACCTGCTACATTGGGGTGACTCACATAGCCAGATAGCAATCGGAGAAGTGTTTCCGAATCTTGCTGTGTCCCCCCACAACCACCGTCGTGGTTCAAAATTTTAATCCCATCTATGTTTTTAAATACTCGCTTTTGCTCCAACGTATCAGCTTTTTCCGAACTTCCAGAAACCTTATTCCTGACCATTTGTTCGTATTGATTGGGTTTGTAATACCCCAACCCCTTGATCAAAGCCTCTTCGATAATTTTGACATTCCTGTTTTCACAAAACACTAAAGGAACGATCAACCAATGATTGGCTGTGCCTACTTTTCCGTCTGACCTGTGATAGCCCATAAATGAACGGTTTTTCCATTGATCCACCGAAGGGGCACTCCATTGATAACTGAAATTTTCTTTGATAACAGGGGCATCTGCAAAATGTTTGATATTAGAAGTACTGATCAGACTACCCTTGGGAAGGTCGTGGTTGGCCGTAGCCACTGGTACGCCATACATGATCACTTGCTCGCCCGCCTTCAAATCAACCGTAGTGAATTTATGTTTTTGAGCGACTGGTTCTTGAAGTGTAAAAGTCTGATTCTCTACGACCAAATCTCCTTTTTCAATCCCAACTAAAGCCACCAAAACATTGTCTTTTGGGTCTATTCGAATCGTCTTCTTTTCCATTTCAAGTTATTTATATTCTTCCTGTTCTACTTCACATAGATAAGGGTTATGGTATCCTTTAGTCAAAAAAATCAATGGATAGTTGCTGCGCACAGGTGTGTAATTTATATTTGATCATGGGAAATTTTGTAACAGTAAGCGATATCGCACGGCAACTAGGCATTTCACATAGTACCGTATCCAGAGCGCTAAAGGACAATCCAAGAATAAGTAAATCCACGACAGAAAAAGTAAAAAAGCTAGCGGATCAGCTGGGTTATCGCACCAATGCCAGCTCCCATCATTTGCTCAAAGGAAAGAGCCAACTCATAGGCGTAATAGTCCCTGATATTTCACTCCACTTTTTTGCCAAAGTAGTGGATCAAATAGAACAGATTCTAAATGAAGCTGGCTATGTCGTGCTTCTACTAAACACGCAAGAGTCTGAGCAAAAAGAGAAAAAAGCTATAGAAAAATGTCTGAATTATCGGGTAGATGGGGTTATTGCTGCCTTGTCGATACAAACCAAAAAATTTGACCACTATGAAAAGCTACTGAAGTATGATATCCCTTTGGTTTTTTATGATCGAGTGGCCAACTTTTTGCCTGTCCCCAAGGTGATTTTAAATGACTACCAAGGTTCGTATGATGCCACCAAACACCTGTGTGAAGTGGGCTGCAAAACGATTGCGCACATCTCTGGCAGTATCAACCTGAACAATAGCAACAACAGGCTATACGGCTATATAGATGCCCTAAATGACCACAAAATAAAGCTCGATGAAAAACTCATCCACTATCAGGAAGAAGACAAAGAGAGTACCAAGCAGTTTTTGAACAAAATATTTAAATCGCACCCCTCTTTAGACGGATTATCTGTATTCAACGATTATGTAGCCAACTATTCCATCAATATTCTTCAAGAATTAGGAAAAAAAATACCAGATGACATCGTCGTGATTGGGTTTTCTGATGAGCCCGTAGCTACTTATATGGAGCCACAGCTTTCGTCTACTCAGCAAGTAGGCCCCAAAATGGGCAAGCTAGCTTCTCAAAAACTACTCTCTCTGATCAGGGGCGATGAAACCATGCAAAACGAAAAGATTATAATCAAGCCAGAGATTGTCGTTCGGGCATCCACAAAAAGAAAGCAAAACTAAATGCATGTGTTGATTGAAATTTAAAATATACCAAGCAAAACTTTCATTGTATTTTATCAAAAGGAGACAAATACTCCGCCTTTGGGTTGGTTTCGTTAAACTTGACCATCAGCTCATATACATTAGGTATTTGCTGTTTAAACCGCTCCAAGATATCTGATGAGATATTTTTCTTAGAAAAAGGCACCACCTTCACAAATTCCTGATTTTGTCCCGCCTGACGTCCATATTTATAATCATATGTAAAATTGCCCTGCTTATCTGTCTGGATATGCTGATTGGTCTGATTAGGCACACTAATATAAAACTCACTGTTTTCTATACGATTAGTTTCACTAAACAATGCCGACTCCTGCAAATGAGCAAACAACTCTCTGGCTGTATTCACAGCAGGATCTACCAATGTAATATGCTCCACCATATATGACCGATAAATCAATTGCCCCTCCTGATTTTGATAATTATACAGTTCTGTGAGCACCTTACTGATTTCTTCGGTAAGATAAGGATAATGCGTACAGCCTAGGATGATGGTTTTCAACTGGTTTGATGATTCTGATTTTCTGATTTTCTCTAATAGAGTTACCAAATGATATCGAACGTAGTTTTCAGCATCGTTGATCTGCATAATGGAGCAGTCATCAGCACTGGCAGCATCACAAAGCATCTTGCCAGCATCATAGTCAAAGTTATAAATATCTAATAGTGTCTTATCTATTTTTAAATCACCAGACAAATCTGGGCCTTTATATGATTCTCTTGGGGTTTTCAGTCCTCTCACAAAGTAATTAGCATCCTCATCTACGGCTTCTGCGATACCAACTCCCCCTTGATCAAACACCTCTATATGCCCCGTATAGCCTAGCTCTTTGATATACTTATCCAGAGCACTTTTATAGCCTTTTGAGGCTACTGTCCCTGCTGTGGCTAGTACGCCAACAATACCATTTTCGTCTTGTCCGAACAGCTCCAAGGCACCACGCACTCCTGCATCAATAACGCCAATAACCTTTACATCCGAATGAGCCATTTGCAAAAAATCATCTAAATCACTCTTTCCATAAGCTGTGGCTGTATTACAAGCTACCACAATGGCCTTCACAGGATCTTTGTCCGATTGATAAACAGAATCCTCTGGTCCGGTGTAATATTTATTGCCTAATAAAAACTGAGCATCTTTGATGATATGTTCTTTTAGCAAATCCACTTTTCCTGCATTCGAGTAATTCCCATAAGGCATATTGGCTTGATCCCCTAAGTAGATAAAAGACTCTCCTGCAAAATCTTGCACTCCGTCTGCTCCCAACGCATGGCTTTCCCCTCCATATTCATCAAAATTCACTATGGCCTTGAGTACAGTCAACCCTCCTGTGCCAGAATCAAATACTCCTATAGGAAGGCTTTTCCTATTCGCAGGATAATTCTCAAAATCGATATGATAGAAGCTTTTTTCATCACCTATAATCGTACGTCGTATATCTGTATCAACTGGTGAATTAGGACTCTGACAAGCAAAAACCAGCCCTACTAAAAACAATAAAAAGTGTGGTTTAAATATTCTCATGATTGATATAGTGTCAAATTATTTATGAAACAACCTATTGATATCTTTGAAGGCTTTAAACTCTAGCGCATTGCCTTCTGGGTCTAAAAAAAACATAGTAGCCTGCTCGCCTGGGAGGCCTTCGAACCTAATGCACGGTTCTATCAAAAAAGTAATTTGCAGTGATTTAAGACGATCGGCCAGCTTGTTCCATTCTTCCCACGACAGCACCACACCAAAATGCGGTACAGGCACCTGCTTACCATCTACTGGATTGCGTTGCTGATCGGCATTTGCAGGAAGAGCAGGTACTTGATGAATGACCAACTGATGACCATAAAAATCAAAATCCACCCATTTGCTATCGCTACGGCCTTCGGTACAAGACATTGTTTCCCTATAAAATTCTCGACACTTATCAAGATCAACTACAGGAATGGCTAAGTGAAAAGGTCTAATATCGCTCATATTCAGTGTTTTTTTACTTTTTAAAACCGCAATCCCCAAGCTCAAATAGAGCTTGAGGCATTGCTTGTTTTGGGTTAATGTAGTTTTAAATACTTTTAGGCTGTTCTGCGTGCGCCACCACCATCGTAACAGTAGCATCACCTGTCACATTCACGGTAGTTCGGCACATATCTAGCAGGCGATCTGGTGCCACAATCAGTGCAATCCCCGCCGCAGGTACTCCGATAGATTCCAATACGATGACCAGCATAACCATCCCTGCTCCTGGCACTCCAGCCGACCCCACAGACGCCAGCGTAGCTGTAAGTACAATCATGAGCTGACTACCAATAGATAACTCCATACCTAAAGCCTGAGCAATGAATACAGCAGCTACACTTTGATAGAGACTGGTACCATCCATGTTGATGGTAGCACCTAGCGGAAGCACAAAACTGGCTACCTCCTCTGGTACCTTGAGGTTTTGCTCTAAACAATCCATCGTAACAGGAAGTGTCGCCGAGCTAGAACTGGTGCTAAATGCAAGCAATTGAGCTGGTCGTATACCACGAAAAAAATCGGCATACTTTATTTTGGTGAAAACCATAAGTACAGAAGGGTAAACCAATAAGATCATAGCTCCTAGGCCTAACAATACAGTCGTGACATACCACATCAAAGCATAGAGCAGGTCAAATGCTTTGGCAGCATCGGTACCTGCCAGCTCTACAATCAGCGAAGCAATCAAAGCAAACACACAGTACGGAGCCACTTGCATGATGTAGTGTACCAGCTTAATAATGATGTCATTGAGACCATCAAAAAAAGCAATTACAGGTGTCCCTTTTTTCTTTGGTACTTCGAGCAAGGCAATACCTGCCGCTATAGCAAAAAGTACTATTTGTAACATCATCTTGTTGTCGGAAGCCGCTGAGATGATATTGGTCGGTATCAGTTTGACTATTGGCTGTAGCGGCCCTTCACTTTTCAACTCAGATGCCGAATCCGCTTTCTTTTCTACCTCTTTAGCATAGAGAGACATCAGGTCATCCCGAGTCTCTACTGAGAGCTTTTCACCAGGTTTCATCACATTCACCGCCAGCATACCAAGGCTGGTAGCCAGTACTGTAGTCGCCAGATATAAACCGATCGTTTTAGCTCCCATTCGCGATAGCTTTGAGATATCACCCAAATTAGAAACACCCACGATGAGCGAAGCCAATACCAACGGTACTGCGATCATTTTCAGGGCATTGACAAACAGTGTACCAAAGGGCTTGATATAGTAAATCGTAAACTCTGGAGGCCACTGACAGATAATGCTCAGCACACCAAACAACAAGCCTAAAGCCAGCCCTAAAATGATTTTTATATGTAAGGGTAATTTTCTCATGGTCAATTATTATATCTACTTATTTGCTGTTTTTCTCAATACCTGACCAGACAAGGCACCTGTGTACATCCCCTGTTCAATCGTCAGTTGTCCGTTTACAAAGGCATATATGATCCCTGAAGACATTTTTTCTGGATCTACAAAGTCTGCCAACGCCTTGTAGTTTTTTGCATCCCAAACCAATACATCTGCTTTGAATCCTTCTTTTAACACCCCACGCTCAGGTATGCCAAACGTCTGAGCAACTAAGCCTGAACTACGGTGCACAAATTCCTCAAGAGACAGAATCGGATCTTCGAGCACGAAGCGTTCATACTTCTCAGGAAAACTGGCATATTTTCTTGGGTGCCCTTTGGTACCATCAGAGCATGTCATCACCCAAGGTTGCTGCATAAAATTCTTAATGTCCGTTTCATTCATATTGAAAGAAGCTACTCGTGCACCACCATTGCGTAGAATATACAAGACGGTTTCTTCAGGGCTCATTTGGAGTTCCTCAGCTATTTGTTTGATGTTTTTGGCAATGAATTTTTCTTCCCAGCAATCGGCCGTGATCAATAAAGCTTCTGCACCACCTCTTCTTCTTAAATTTTCATTTAACTCCGCTCTGATTTTTGGAAGTAGGCGTTCATCTATAAGTCTATTTTGATAGGCTTCTTTACCATCTGCCATCACCCAACGGTTGAGCAGTGCATTGCCTAGGTGTGTACCAGAAGCCCGCCACGGATACTGATCAGCCGTCACTAAAACACCAGACCTTTGTGCATTTTCTATCAGATCAATTACTTCTTGGCTTTTTCCCCATACATCTACGCCAAGTGCCTTGATGTGCGCTATATGCACAGGCACTCCCGCTTCTTTTCCGACCGTAATGGCTTCGTCTATTGCCGCTACCAAACCAATATTATAGGTGCTTTCATCTCGAATATGGCTTTCATATAGCCCGCCATATGGTTTAACAACGGCTGCCAGAGCTGATACTTCATCTGTTTTAGAAAAACTCCCAGGAGCGTAGTACAACCCTGCTGATAGCCCAAAAGCACCTTCCTTCATCCCTTGATCGACCAACAGCTTCATTTGTGCCAGTTGTGCTGAATCTGGCCGTTCATCTTTGCTGCCCAACACGGCCTCTCTTACCGTCCCATGACCGACTAAAAATGCAGTATTGGTACCTATGCCATTGGCGAGTAGTACTTCACTTATACGATCTACGTTATATGGTCCTTCACCATCATTCCCATTCATTACGGTAGTCACTCCTTGGGTCAGGTAATTCAAATTCTGACGTCTAGACAGACTCTTTAAGTCTCCAATACTGTGGGTATGTGGATCTATAAAGCCCGGAGAAACGATAAGACCTCTGGCATCAACAATTGTTTTTGCGCTAATATGCGAACCCAGATTCTGGTCTACATGGACTATTCGATCTCCTATAATGGCAAGATCTCCGACATAGGCTGCCCGTCCAGTACCGTCTACAATGGTGCCTCCTTTGATCCAAACCTCTACATTTATGCTTTTGAAAGAAAAAAAGAAAAACAAGCAGACCAATACAGCCAGAGTTATTCCGATAAGATATTTCATGAGTTGTTGATTACAAATCTGATTGTAAGAGAATCTTTATTAATTCTTGAGCTGAGACCGAACCTATGGTTTGAATTTCGTCTCTTGGGGTACTATCACCTATTTCATAAGTAATACCCTCCGCTCCAAACTGCGTATAGAACCACCCTTTGGTGACAGGAGTGCCCAAACCAGCCGCGCTTTCATTGGCATGGTATCCCTCTATTTGATTTTCCAAGCTAGCAAACCATTGATTCCTCAACCAAGGAATGGTCTGTACAGAAATCTTATCGGCATCCAAAGTATAATAGACATCATGGAAAGTAGAATGAAAATCGAGACCTAAGATTACCTGTGCCTTGAGACTATCCACAGCATTGGCCAAGTGATTTGCCACCAGGCGAGTCTCTGGCTGACGGTAGTAGGCCCAATCTCGATTGAGATCCACCCCGCCAGAATTGTGTCTCCAGTGTCCCAAATCCACGCCATCAGGATTGATCAATGGGTAAACAAATACTTGATATTCTTCCAAGAATTCATCAATCTGATCGGATTGGAGCAAGCCCTCAATAAAAGCTTGCATGGCGAGATATCCCGTTACTTCTGGGGGGTGCTGTCTACTCAAGACAACAATCATTTTCTTGCCTTTTGGATCGCCTTCCTTGATTTGCAACCAGGGAATTTGACGACCAAGAGCTGATCGGCCTATGGTCTCGTAGGTGACAAGTTCAGATTCTGAAATCGTCTCGCACCATTGCAGCCCCATTTTAGCATCTAAGACTTCCTGAGCAGCTACCCAAAGCGTATCCGAAGACACCTCTAACTTGAGCGTAGTCATCTGGCTAGCAGAATCGTACAAAATACGAGCGGAATCTAACAAAGACCATGTCACTCCATCGTGACTGAGCTTTGGGTAAAACCGATGCTTTCCAGTGGGGTATTCCAAGGTCACATATTGCTCAGAGGCTTCTTTTCTCCACAATTTGAATGCGTACCATGCACTCTGATTTATAGGTTCGTTTTCAGGCATTATCGTAGCGTAAAATGAACTGTCGCTGATCTGCCTAAAATTATTGAGCCGTGCACCATCAAACAGATTGCTTGCATAAAGCCCAGCCGCGGTGGCATATACTTTCTTTTCTTGATACGCTATAGTTTTAGAATGGGTATCGACTGGCTTAGGAAAATCGTAGGTACTTGCTCCCTTTTGGGAAACACTACACCCCGCTCCAATCGACACACACGCCAATCCATAAACTATATAAACCAATACACCATATCCAATTTTAATTCTCATAATTCTAATTGTCTGCGATAACCCTAGACCTGTGTTATTCCTTGCTCAGTATGAAAGTGTAAGAACCCGTAATTCCTTTGCTACGAGCTCCTAATGGCTCGTTGGTATCATTGGTAAATGTGATTGTAAGTACGGTATTGTCTTGAGCCAATGCGACTGCAATGGGTCGTTCATCTTCATTCAATACAATTTGTCCGAAATTGCCATCTACATATTGCCAAGTCCCTTGTGGATAAATGATATTGTTGGGATCTCCCTCTGCGTAATAGCCGAATTGCTCGGTAAAGAAGATGGAAAAATCTTGATAGTCTAAAGTAATATCATTGCCATCTCTCAGCACTTGAGAATTTTCACCAAGCACCCAAGTACCTGCGATTAGCCTACTGTGCTCCTCCTCTTCTGGTATATTCGACGAGTCGTCTCCACAGCCGACAAGCGCACTAAGCAAAACCAATAATAGTATGTGTATAGGATTAATTTTTTTCATCTCTTTCAATTTTTTTGATTATTTAGATAACTACTGTTTGACTAGTTTGCCACTTCTTACTACTTGCTGTCCGTCGGACACTGTATATAAGTACACACCCCGCTCTAGAGCAGAAGCAGACTGATTATTGATTCCTACTTCGATAGACCTATTCAAGACCTCTTCTCCACTCAATGTGAAAATTTTGAGATTCAGCCTGCTATTCATCGAATTTCTAATGCTTAGAGAATTAACAATTGGATTGGGATACAAATTGATGTCTTTGGGCTCGCCTATGCCTACTGAGGTAATACTTCCATCAGACAAGGGAAAGGTGGCTTTTAAGGCATTTGCCATTTTTTTCCACTCGTCCACATCTTTTCTCAATCGATCGTACTCTTGCTCAATGTGTATAAATCTACCGTTGGCAGTTTCTGCATTCGACATACAAGGATCTGTGCCTTGGTTGATGTACCTTCCTTGGGTATTGGTAAACCCCAATAGTTTACTCCAGCTGTTGTTGGTCGAGTTTTCGAATGTAAGTAGGTTGTCTTCTACTTTCAGGTTCGTCTCTATATCTGGCATTTTATTGCTTCCCACTATGGTACGCCCCCCCAAACTCAAGATAGCACTTGGATCTGAAGAGGTTTTATCAAACCCATGAAGCTGAATAAAGTAATTGCTTTCGGCATCATTCAAAAGTTCGGTCACTATCTGAAAAGCTCCATTGGTATTGTGAGCCACGTCCGAAATTCTATATTTTTCTTCATAGCCACAGACACTTGTAGTCCCTGAGCAACTTGATGAAGCCAAACTATTACAACGGTCGGTACCTGTCAAAAAGAACGCCCTAGCACCCATTTCTCTAAAGACATATGCTCCCTCAACACCTGTATTTCGATCTTTAATGGCATGTGGACTTTGGATTACTACTTGTGCCCGCGCAGGTTTATCATTGAAGATATAAGTCCCCCAATAATTGTCAGAATCTGCAAGCTTGCGTAGCATATACAAATTGAGTGACTTACCTCCATCTGTATCCTTTACATTGACCAATTCATACCCTAACCCAGTAGCTGCAAGAGCTGCCTCTGCATACTCTTTGGAGATCACCTTATCTACCAAAGTCTGCCATTCAGATTTATCTTCACCATCTAGCGATGTAAAAACATTGGTAGATGCCCCTGGCAAGGCGGCTACTTCTGCATACACGAGGTCGTAAATGTTCGCATCGATTGTTTCCTGGGCTGCCATAGGCAGCCAGGAAACAATCGATACTATAACACATATTATCTTTGTGATCCTTTTCATTATTTTTTAATCAATAGTTTACCATTATTAATACTCTTGGCATTGAGGTCTCTAATCGTATACAGGTACAGTCCGTTTTTCAATGCCGAAACCTGAATCTGATTTTGTGAAACAGGATTCAAATCAGCTTGCAATATCATTTCACCCTGTATGTTGTATAGATTGAATATAAGATGATCCATACGATTGCTTAAGCTAATCTCGATGACATCTGAAGCTGGATTTGGATACACACTGGTTTCCAATTTGATAGGGTCGTCTGTAGCGGTAACGATATTGATGAAAACGGACTGATCCACCTTTCTCCCTGGCGAGTACAGTTTTCCATTTGCACCTTCTACTTGAGAGTGTAGCGCATATTCACCATAAATATCTGGAGATCGGGTAATTGACTGATTGTTGTCTCCATCTTCACCATAGATCGTAGATGCTTGTACTTCTTCCAATGTATTCTCGATCCGCAACTTGTCGCCCGTATTGGTCAGACTCAAGCCTCCTTCTTCTGTCGCCACCTGTACTTCGGCTCCTAAGATGCCTCTAGGATTTCCTCCTCCGAAAACCACAATAGCATGCCCAGGCTGAAGTGTGGTTCCTGCTGAAAAGACATGTCTCAATGCAGATTCATCGTAGAATTTGTATCCACTCATGTCTATGATTTCTTTAGATCGATTGACTACTTCAATAAATTCGTCTTCAGCGGCATCTCTTATGCCATCATTGTTTGCGTCTCCTAGGTCACCAGAGGCGGGATCCGCATGGATTTCGTTAAATACTAGCGGCACATCATCATCTAAGATGACAAAGCTAAATTGTGTTATTGCTCCTGCCTTGGCCGTAGACCCTCCAGATATATTTTCTAAAGTAAATGTGAATAATTCATCGCCTTCGAGTAAATCATCATCGATCACATTAATTTCCACAAATTGACTCTCGGAACTACCAGCAGGGAAGGTCACGGTCTGTGTAGAGTAGACCAAATCTCCATCCAAGTTTTCTGACGATAATATGACATCTACCATCGTCGCATGGTCTGCGCTTGCTTTTTCTATAGATACTTCTAATTCGAAAGTCACATTGCCCTCTCCTATTCCACCTAGTGCCACAGGAAAAGACACCTTGGTGGAATTATCTACTACGAAAGGTGTACCGTCTACTTTGGTACCAGGAGAAATCGTGAGTCCTCCTAAAACTGGATGCAGTTCAAAGTCGCCAGTGATATCTGGATTTCTTGTATAGGATACGCCAATGTTTGTCGAGTTATAGCTATAGGCATATACCTCTTCATCTAGGTCATTAAATATGGATATTTTCGTACCTGAGTTTAAAATCCCCAAACCAGAGAGCCCTTCTGAGGCTATTTGTACAGAAGCTCCTCCAAAGCTACCCTCGGGACTACCTCCTCCAAACAATACCAAGGCAGAACCTGCATTTATCACCGTGCCAGAAGGGAAAACATGCCTGGTTTGATCGTTAGCCACGATACTCCAATTGGAAATGTCCAAGTCCGAAACCCCGTCGTTTACAAACTCCATGAATTCATCATTCGTTCCGTTAAAGACTCCATCTCCATTGGCATCTACTTCGGCGGGATCTGTTACACTAGTAGACGATGGATAAGGAAGAAATTCATTCAACACCAAACTAGAAGGTGGGAAATCATTGTCATCCATGGTAACCTGAGTAGTACTCGTAGCTCCTACTTTGGCGTTTGTACCACCAGCTACATTTTGTAATTCAAATGTAAACTGCTGTATACCCTCTACCTCTGTATCATCCGTAATCGTCACCGTAACAAACTGTTCTTGATTACTACCTGCTGGAAAAGTAATAGGCTCTATGGTATAATTGTTTAGATCTGCAGCATCTCCCGAAATTAGCGCCACATTGGCTGTAGTGGCATTGGTGTTGTCTTCCTGAGATATGGTTACCCCAATGGTAAAACTCCCATCTCCTTCATCGATCAATATAGACGGAGAGGTAAACTGAACCAATGTAGAAGTTTGTTCTATAAAAAACGTTCCGTCTACCTTCAACCCTGGCGAGGCTTTAGCATTGGTATCGTCCTGATTCTTATAGGCCGAAATGGCAGGGTGAGTCACGAAATCTCCCGTAATGTCTGGGTTTCGCACAAAAGCAACTGCCCTTGCCCCATCGGTATATGAAAAAGTCAACCTTATGGCATCGGTATCATCCAAAATAAAAAACTCATCCTCAGAGTTGAGCATACCCAAGGATGCACCTGGGTCTTCACCTAATGAAGCAACCTGCACCAGACTATTTCCAAACGTTCCGACTGGTGATGATCCTGCTCCAAACACTACCAATGCGCCTCCTGCTGGAATGACGGTAGGGTCTGGGAAAATGTGCCGATCAACACCGTCATTAATTTTCCAGCCAGAGATGTCTAAGTCTGTATCACCTGAGTTTACAAATTCGATGTATTCATCTGAAAAGGCACTGTACGAACCATTTCCATTGGCGTCAAATTCTGTGTCATCCGAAGTAGATCCCGCAGGCCACGGCATAAATTCGTTGACCACCAAATCTGTCGGGCCAAAGTCATTGTCGACCACTGATAGTGTAATAGAAGACTGTGCACCCAGTTCGGCAGAGTTGCCTCCTGCCACATTTTCCAAACTAAAAACAAAATCCTCATCCCCCTCTATCTCATCGTCGTCCGAAAGTGTGATGGTAACGGTCTTCGAATCGCTAAATCCTGCTGGAAACGTGACCAGCTGCGTTGTATAATTGCCCAAATCTGCTGCAGTACCAGACGTGAGTACCACATTCACTGTGGTAGCCACGCTGGCATCTTCCCCTACAATAGTAACCGTAATATCTACTGTACCGTCTCCTTCATTTACACTAGCGGTAGCAGCATTGAATTGTACCACAGTGACTGATGGCTCTATAAACAAGTCTCCATTGATCTTGGTACCTGGCGAACACAACGCACCTGCCGAACCAGTAGCTACTGTATGCTCTGTCATGGGATTGACAGCCCCTGTAATGTCAGGATCTCTGGTTATAGAATGGCTATTGCCTCCCTCACTGCCATAGGTATAATATAAGATCGTGTTGTTCGAAGCATCTGTGATAACAAAGGTCTCATTGGTATTAGTGGCACCAAGACCTTCACCCTCAGAAGCGGTCTGTACCAAACTATTTCCAAAAGAACCTACAGGAGAACCTCCTCCAAAAACTACTATGGCACCACCTGCTGGCACCACAGTACTAGCAGGAAAAATATGTCTGACCTTAAATTGTGACACCTTATCAAAGATCTGATATCCGCTAATATCCAATGGAGAGGCGCTTGTATTGACAAACTCTATAAACTCATCATCAGAAGAAACACCATCCACCCCGTTGGCATCTACATCTGGAGTTTGATCAGCAAGAATTTCATTGATAATCAAATCAGAAGACGTGGTCTCATTGTCGTATATGGTCAAATCAAAAGCAGCTTGTGCTCCTACTTCTGCAGCATTCCCACCACTCACATTCTGAAGTGCAAAAGTGAATGTCTCTGCGCTCTCTACCTCTCCATCGTCTGTGATAGTAATACTGATGGTTTGCGAATCTGAACTTGATGCTGGGAATGTCGCCTGCTGGGTAGTATAGTTGTCTATATCTCCAGCCGTACCAGCCGTCAGCACCACATCTACAACAGTAGGAATGGCGTCTTCATTGGCAATATCAATGGTAAGATCGAACGTAACGCCGTCCTCTGTAACTATAGCCGAAGCCGAAGAAAACTCTACAGTAGTTTGGGCTTGAACCAAGAAACTGGTCAATAACAGAACTAGTGTAATATGTATAAAATTGTAGTACATTTTTTTCATTGTGATCGTATTTAAGTTCTAATTATTTATTCACCTCAGTGACAAGTACCAAATCAGGTAATGGTGTGGGTATATTCGAATTAGTATTGATCTCATTGGCTGGATAGATAAACCTTTCTGGTTGCTGCGAAGCAGAAGGCGAGTTTAAAGGAATAGCTACAGCAATGTCACTATCAGATTTTCGTAAACGTCTCGCATCGTCAAATGGCATATAAGTCAAAAAACCTGACACATATCTCTCTTCGATAATTTCCCTAAGCAGAGCACGCGACTGAGCTATGCCGTCTGCATTTTCTATTCCTCCAGGTAGAAAATCCGTAGAAAGGTATGGATTATAAACGTGCGAAAGAGAAGCGAAATTATCATTCAAAAATTCACCCCCATTTAGCCAAGCTCTCAATTCGTTGAGGTGTGCCAGTCCTGTAGCCATATCTATCGTACGAGTACCTGCTTCTGCCAAAATGAGAATGTTTTCTTCATAAGAAATCAACCGTTGTGGTTCGTACATATCGGCAATCCCAGTACTCCCAGGTGCTATTTTATAATACTCATACCTAGCTCTTTCGTCTGTTTTAGCGTTATTTCTGCTATTGACTCCAGACGGATTCAGCACGTCCATAAGATAACTCGATGCCGTGCCAATGTCGCCACTTCTGGTACTTTGCATGAGTGTATAGAATGTGTTTTTATTACCATTCTGATCTTCGTCTCCAAACGGCGTGAAATACATCGTATTTTCTGCCGACACAATACCCTTTTGAGCTGCAGCATATGCAGATTCATAATCCTTCATATGCATATAATATCGGGCTTTCAGTGTCCATGCAGCCTCTAGCCATTTGTCTCTATCGCCACCATAATAAATGTCTTCGGCCAAAGTCACGCCGGAAAAAGACGCTTCGAAGTTTTCTATAGCCAGATCCAAAAGCACTTGTAAATTTTGAAAAACACTAACCTGAGACTCATAATCAGGCTCATCGATCTCCTCATTATAGGCTTGTGTGTAGGGCACATCTCCAAAAAGAGAAGCACATGTGCCTACCGAATGTGCTTCGAGTACTTGACTAATACCTTGCAATAGCACATTTCTATCGCCCAACTTAGACAGGATCAATCGTACCTGAGGCACTACGCCCTGATAGGCTCGTGTCCAAGTTGTATTTCCTGTAGTAGATGCAAAATTGTAACTATAAAGCGCTCCATAGTCTACCGCATAACCAACCATCTGTCCACTATAAAGGGCGGAAATTCTCAATGCGTGCCCCTGCTGTACCATGATGTTTGATAACTGAGCTCCTCTCAGCAATGCTTCTGGTGGTACTGCGTCTGGGTCTAATTCTGTCAGATCTTTATTAATATCATCTACCAAATCGGTACAGGAAAAAGCAGAAAATAGGATAGATATAAGTAATAGATATTTAATTCGTTCCATGATTTCGTTGATTTTCTAATTAATAAGTGATTTTGACCGAGAATAGGACTGATCTCGAACTAGGATTGGTGAAATACTCAGTTCCAAAACCATTGTTCACTCCGAATTGACTGGTTTCAGGATCTATGCCGATGATATCTGTCCAAAGCGCGAGATTCCTGCCTGTCGCTGTAAATTCTACACTACTCAATTTAAGCGTCTCCTGTAGCCAAGGTGTATTGAGGGTATAGCCCAAGGAAACTTCTCTCAACTTGGTCCAGCTCGCATCTTCACTAATTAACAATTCATAAATAACACCAGAGCCAAATCCACCCCCTTTGGTAGTGTACCATGCCTCATCTAATAGCACTGGGCCTGCTCCAAAGTCTGCCACGTTGCCTCTCACTGTAGTGCCGGCAGTAAAAAGCTGACCGTTTAGATTGCGAACATCTTGCCCCAAGGTTACGTCATTGCCCACATCTGCATGTGTTCCAAACCCATAAAGCACCATTCTGGTCCGGTCTGCAAACTGCCCACCATGAGAATGCTCAAAAAGTAGGTTAAGCTTTAGGTTTTTCCAACGCAAATCCAAGGCAGCTCCTCCCCTCCATTCTGGGTTTGGGTCGCCCACTACACCGCCCAAAACGTCGGTCAAAGGAAAACCGTTAGCATCTAACGCTAATGTACCATCCTCATTTCTCTCCGCCTTGTTGGCCCAGAGCACTCCTAGTGGCTCTCCTACCACAGCCCTCGAGCTGATGGCTTCTCCTGTTAGATTAACAGATTCTGCCCCGTACAGGCTCAATACCTCATTTCTGTTTCTGTTAAAATTGGCACTCACGTTTATCGACCAATCAGGTGTTCTGAGCAACTGATAGTCTAATTCTAGCTCGACCCCTCTGTTCTCCATCGAGCCTGCATTCATGTATATATTGGTAAATCCAGTAGATGCAGGCTTAGCGATATCGAGAAGTATGTCTTCTATTTTATTGTAATAGTAGGTGAAAGACACGTTTAGCTTATCTTTTAAAAACCTAAAATCCGCTCCTGCTTCGTATTCGGTTTTCACCTCAGGCCTTAGGTCATCATTTCCCTGATCATCGTCTAACCTGAAGCCTCCACCGAAGACGGATACATCCAAGGCATCGTTATAAGTACTGACTGAAAAACCGCCATCAGTAAGTGTTTGCGATCTGTGAGCCGACGGTCTGATACCTACTTTACCCCAAGACCCTCGAATTTTACCAAACGATAAAATATTTTGGTTATTAAATATGGGCAACCGTGTAAACTGCCAAGCGACGTCGGTAGAAGGATAAAAGAAGTTGTCTGCGATAGTAGATGCTGCTTCTAGTGCACCATTCACATTTACAAATACCTGATCATAGAGATCTACTGAAGCCTGTGCGTATCCTCTGTTTGATCTGGTAATAAATGCCGTCTTGCTAAGACTGGAAAAATTCTGATTGGTGACCAACTCAAAAGTGGCGAAATCTGTATTGGCCTCAAAGTTTTCCACATGCATATAAAAAGACTCTCCTTCACTTTGAGTGATATTCCATCCCAATGTGGTTTGCAATCCAATGTCTTTATTTAGATTAAAAGACATTTTTGTAATCGCATCAAAATTCAATTGTTTCCTTGTGAGTATATCTTGTGCCTGAACTCCGATTTTTCTACCTGCTGACGCAGAATTTTTCGGAAAGAAATATTCACGAGTATCAGTGAAAACATCCGCTCCTCCTCTAAATGTAAACCCTAACCAATCTAACGGATCTACATTGATCTGAGGGGTAATAGTAAAACGATCCACTTGAGTAGTGGCCAACTGCTCGTCTGTAGCCCACTGTGGATTGGTATATA
Organism: Reichenbachiella carrageenanivorans; assembly: GCF_025639805.1. Lineage (NCBI taxonomy): Bacteria > Pseudomonadati > Bacteroidota > Cytophagia > Cytophagales > Reichenbachiellaceae > Reichenbachiella > Reichenbachiella carrageenanivorans. The sequence goes on from NZ_CP106735.1 coordinate 540,639, forward strand.
TTGGGTCTTCATTTTGGCCGAGCTGATTTCTATATGCCCGCTGCCTTCGTTCATATATCCCTCCCAATCCGTCATAATACGTTCCTATATAATCGGCATTGTTAAAATCTGGGGCAGACCTGAGCAAACCCACATACATACCCGACACATTTGAATTTTGCTGAATTCTGTTCGAATTGGTATTGGTATAAGAAGCCTTGGCACTCATGCTCAACCAATCATTGAATCGGGTATCTCCATTGAGCCGAACATTATACCTGTTGTAATCGCTATTACGAATGATGCCCTCTTGATCCAATTTTCCGAAACTGAAAAAGAAAGTTGATTTGTCTCCACCTCCACTGATGGATAGATCTTGTTGAAAAAAGTGTCCTCTTTGAAAAACTTGATCAAAATTTCGGTCTACATAAGTTTCCTGCGAATTTTTGGAGACAATTGGATAGTACAGTGTGCCATCGGCAGCCTCAAAATATTCGCCAAAGAAATCGACTTCATCTGGCGTTCCTGACCGATCGGCAATCCTATCTCCCCATGAGTTTCGAGCGGTAGGATCCCAGGCACCATTAGCCCCTTGACCATAAGTGCTCTGCATCGGGTGCTTTACATTTATTTCATCTAATGAATAGGTTGCATTGTATTCGATTTTTGGCCTACCTGACTTCCCTCTTTTGGTGGTAATTACGATCACACCATTAGCCGCTCTAGACCCCCAAAGAGACGCTGCCGATGCACCTTTCAGTACTTGCATCGATTCTATATCGTTGGGATTTATATCGTTGAGTCGGGACTGCTGGGAAGTACCTCCTGAAGAACCACCTGTGATTCCATTTCCAGCACCATTTATACTGTTATTCGCCAATGGCACTCCATCTACAATAATCAAAGGCTGAGTTGATCCTCCGATCGTATTTTGCCCTCTGATCTGGATAGAAGCACCAGCTCCTGGGTCTCCATTGCCTCTGGTTACTTTAACACCTGCGACTTTGCCAGACAAACTATTGATAATGGTGGTCTCTCCAGATCGCAATAGTTCTTCGGTCTTTACTACAGAAGAGGTAGAGCCCAAGTTGTCCTTTTTTTGCTCAAATCCAAGTGCACTGACAACAACCTCTTCTAACTCGTTTACATTTAGAATGAGGCTCACATCCACACGGGTACGTGTGCCTACAAATACCGTTTGTGGTTCATACCCCACAAAGCTGACCTTGATCGAGGCATTTTCGTCTGGCACTTCGATAGAAAAATTTCCATCAATATCACATATTACACCAACAGCCGAATTTTCTAGCTGCACGGTAGCCCCTATTAAAGGGCCACTGTTGTCATATACTGTACCTGTCACCTTATGCTGTGCTAGCAACGATTGGTGACAAGTCAGAATAAGACAAACCAATAAAATTTTAAGTAACGTTCTATCCATTTTTTTTTGTTTACATATATTAATTGAATGATGAAATCATTGGCCTACTAGCCATGGTAAGTAATCCTAATCTGATACTCAGAATGGGTAAAATGTATCTAGGGGAAAACCCAGTTTGCCTTCTAGCTCTGACCAAAAGATTATGCGAGTTGTGCTTTCCTACGATGCTGAAATTGCTATTTCTAATTTGCCTTAGCCGATATTGCGACGGTGATCCACTCTCTTGTATTTTAGTCGAAAAAGAACTTGGCCTCTCATAACCACAAGACGTGGTCATGTTTTGGGTACTTCCCTTAGTTCTATTTTCTAAAGGAGTCATTCCGACAACCTGTCTGAATGATTGTAAAAATTGGAAAGTGAAGATATTCGCCATCAATTGTTTATTTAATATGAATGATCTGATTGTCGTGATGAACTTGAGCATCTAGAGATATCGCTATGGCCGATAGCAAAACATCAAGGTCGTCTAGGGGTAGATTACCCGACAATTTTTTGCCTTGATATGCGTCTGCAAATACTACAGATACGCCATATAAATCCTCCATGGTTTGTGCCACTTCGGCTGTAGGTGTCATGTGCAAATGAAGCTTTCTACTGAGCCATGCGGTGTCATCTTCGGCTCCCTGGTCGGCCTTTTCAAATTTGCCATTTGGCAAATAGGAGCATGTATTTCCAGGTTTCAGAGTCGCCTTGAGTCTATCCGAAACCAGCACATTTACCTTACCTTCTATCAAGGCTATATCGGTACGCTGCCTTCTGGATCGGACAGCAAAGGAAGTGCCCAATACTTCTACTGTCAGCTCATTGGCATGTACTTCGAATTTTGGTCTGGTAGCCAGCGGTTTTTTGGTAACCTCAAAAAAAGCTTCTCCACCGATGAGGCGGACAGACCTACTGGAGGACTCATCCCAATGGGTGAAGACCTCTAAACTAGAATTTGCCTGTAAGGTGATTTGAGTTTGGTCTGCAAGCACAAAAGTCTTTTGCTCACCATATCCCGTAGCATAGATCATAGTCGCTGGCTCCGACCATTGGAACAACCCCCATGCAAACAAGAGAAGTAAAGAAATAGAAGCGGCATATCTCCAAACTGCTGGCTGTGCCCAAAATGGCTTCGTTTTACGATTTGAAAAGGCCCCAACTGGAATCTGCGTTATCTGTGTAGTGGATAAAGGCTTAAAGGCAAGTACAAGTAACTTCGCCTGATCCTTGTAAGGTCGATATTCGCTATGCTGCTCAAACCATGTCTCCCAGTAGGCAGCGTGCTCACCACGCCAAACCCAGTCCTGAAATTTTTCATCAGACGCTAAGAAACTTATCGGATCGTTCGTATGGATGTTTTTGTCTGTCATTTGAAAAGTAGACAGACAACTATCCTTTTTGTACTGAAAAAAAATAAAAAAAAATTATCTATCTCAGCTTTTCATCACAATCGCATCATGATTTTTAACCAGCCTCTGTATCACCAATGAGCTAATCCACCCAACACAAGCAATATAATCGACAGTGAACCTTTCATGATTTTCATCGCCTCATAGATACAGTTTCTTACAGATTGGTTTCTGATTTTAAGTGATTCTGCGATTTCATCGTATGACATCTCCTGAAAAAACCTGAGATAGATCATTTCTCTCTGTTTTTTGGTAAGTAGGCTAAGGGCATGCTCTATCTGCCCTCTCCGCTCTTCGTCCAGTTCTTCTGAGATCATCAAATCTTGAACAGACAATGAAGGTTCGAAGCCTTCGGGGAATTCACCATCGACTGATAATACCTTTTTTTGAGCAGTCAGCTTATCTATAATAATTCTCCTCAAAGCAGAGATCAGATAAGATTTGATGCTTAATTTGATATGGATACTGGTACGTTTGTCCCAGACTTTGATAAAAAGGTCTTGAATAGCATCTTCTGTCAGCCCCTCATCTTTGCTGCAACTAAGTCCAAAATAATAGAGATTGGTGTACTGTTTTTCATAGATATAGGCCAAGGCCTTCAGGTCTGATTTTGCAACCAACGCCCAAAGAGCAACATCTTCCAACCCCTCATAACCATTACTCTCTCTTTGCTGTTTTTTCATTCCATGAGAAAAAATATGCTAATCACTTTTCTTTAGGTTGGTTTTTGGCACAATCTAAGCAGATTATCGTAGTATCAATAAATTTAGCCTCATTTAAAAGCCCACATATCAATATCTAGCAAATGACCTCCTTGTCTCTGGATGGCTTGTTGTAAATTGTCTGCATTGGTAATTCGCTCGCTGATAGGATACAAATACCTGCGGGGTACCACCTTAGTTGGATTGAAACTTTCATTAGCATTAGACGGTGGAATCAGAACTGGATAGCCAGTTCGGCGATAATCAACCCAAGACTCTATACTACCTTGTACAAATTGGGCTACATATTTTTGTTCGATGATCAACTGCAATTGCTCTTCGAAGCCAGACAAGGTAGTGAGCTGCGGCAAGTGAATCAAAAAAGTATCAATCTCTGGTTTAGAAATACCCAAACCGTCCATACTAGATTCAATTGCCTGCTGTAGCATTTGCTCTGCCTGTGCTTCGTTGCCTTGTCTTAGATAACACTCAGCCTTAATAAACTGAACTTCGGTTACTGTCGTCAAAGCCATAGGTGCATCAAACTGTCCCCAATATAGTTGACTATTGTCTCTATCATACAGCAAATTGACCCCATTGGAAAAAACACTATAAACAGACATTCTAGGATCGTTGGTAGATGACAATATAGATGTCATAAAATCACCTAATGCCAATTGATTGGGTCTATCTTCACCGAATCTAGCAAACGGATTTGCTTCGTTTAAATTGTCGGCATATGGAAATTCAGGCGTATTATCTATCCCCAACTCAGCACCCGCACCAATAGCTGCCAGGGCTTTGTTCGCTGCCTCTGGGTCTCTTTTAGACAAATGCAGATAGTATCTGGCCTGAAGAGCTCTAGCAGTAGCCACCCACGCATCTATATCACCACCGAATATGAGGTCATCGCGCCTAGGCTCTAATTCGCTAGGAGCAGCTAGATCCAGTATAGCCGCTCCTAATAACTCTTGGATGCGTTCATAAATCTGATACTGCTCATCATATTTAGGGGTATTATTGTCTTCTACAAAAGCATCGCTATAAGGCACATCTCCCCAGAAGGTAGTAGCAATGCCCAAATTGATCGCGATAAGTATTTTAGCCACTCCTTCATAATGAGGGTAGCGTCCATCACTTTTATTGATGATAAGATGGCTATCTCTAAGTGCTGCTGCATACAACCCTGTACGCCAATATTGGTCTAACTCATTTTCATTGATTAAATAAGAAGTATATGTCTCTGTCTGCGCTTCGATACCTTCGAAATGTTGGATAACCGAACCCGTAACTCGTAAACCTATAGAGGATAGATTTTTAACCGTCTGTGCTTGAGCAGAAGGAAGCAGGAGACTAACATTTACATCTGCAAAAGAGGTTGGGTCAATATTAGTATCTCCGAAATCACAAGAAACGAAACCTAATACGACTAATAACCAGCCTACATATTTCTTCTTTAACCCAGCCATTTAATTAAACTTTGCATTTAACACAAACCCATAGCTTTTGGTATTGGGTAAATTGAAATAATCCCAGCCTTGAGCATTGGAAGGGCCATAGAGGTTAGTCTCTGGATCTATTCCAGAGTAATCTGTGATAAGCCACAAATTTCTACCATACAAGGAAACGTTGAGCGATGAAAAAATCTTCATATCCTCAATCCAATTTCTAGGAAGTTCGAAATCGAGGGTCAGCTCTCGCAATCTGGCCCAAGATGCATCTTCAATATTGTTTTCTGCGACACCTAAAAAACCTCCGATACGCCAATAGATACCATTCAGACCCAATGCAGGATTAGCAAAATCAACAGGAATGTCATTCACTTGTCCATTAGCCAACACACCATCAAACACATAATCCTTCACCTCTCGTAGATCCCCAGACTCTTTGGATATACCCAGATAGTCCATTACACCTTTGGTGCCGTTCCACATATCGCCTCCTTTTTTGATATCCCAAAGTATAGATAAGGTCAGTGATTTGTACCTGAATCGATTACTAATACCTAATGTCCAATCTGGATTAGGGTCTCCAATCAGTCCTTGCTCTGTATCAATAAGAGGGAAACCATCAGAGCCTATCACTAATCGGTTTTGATCGTCCCGTCTGTATCGGGTGCCACTAAAGACACCAAACGGCTGCCCTACCAGATTGATGCTGGATATATTGGAAAACTCTGCTAAAGTAACCCGCTCTATATTCTCTCCCAGTGACCGAACCATCGATCGATTTCGCGTATAATTTAGATTTGTTGTCCAGGTCCAGTCCTTTCTATCTACCCAATACATCTGGGTTGCTATTTCCAACCCCTTATTCTCTATTTCACCAGAATTTTCAACGATAGAGGTGTAGCCAGATGGCCCCGGCAGGGTAACGGTAACCAACGCATCTGATGTAATGGCTTTGTAGTACGTAACATCTATGTTCCATGTGTGATTGAACAAACCTAGATCAGTACCTAACTCTATGGTTTTTGTGACCTCAGGAAGAAGTTCATCATTACCCTTTCTCCCATTTCTCTCAAAAGCATTGACATTGAATGCAGGAAATTCGGACGAGCTCAATATCCCATCACCATCGATCACGGTATTTCTATAGGAATCTTGAGTTTGATAAATGGTAGGGTCATTGCCCACAAGGCCATAAGACCCTCTCAATTTTACTTGACTGATTGCAGACGAAGACATACGTAATCCTTCGGCCAGATCAATAGCCAAACTAGCAGCTGGGTAGAAATATGCGTTGTTTTTCTTTGGCAAAGTTGATGACCAATCATTTCTACCAGCCAATTGCAGGAATAGATAATCTTGATAAGATAACTTGACATCTGCAAACACCCCTACCAGCTTGCTTCTATTAATTTCTCTATCCGAAATGACCTGAGTAGCATTGCTAATATCATAAAACCCATAAATGGCGAGATCCGTGCCCGTAGTAGTCTTTGCTTCAAAAAGTTGACTATAATAATTATATCCAATCGTACTTTGTAATGAAAATTTAGGCGAGAGGTCTTTGTTTAGGTTGATATTAAAATCCACGTTATACCTACGCGAAAATAAAGTGGACTGATCTACTCTACCTGATGGCTCAGAGGAAGAGTTGATATCCCAAGCGGAATCTCGACTGTCTATATAATTATCTATTCCTATTTTGGCTGTCAAAAAAAGCCATGAAGTCCAGTCGTACGAAAAATGGGTATTGGCAATGACTCGGTTTACTTTGTCGGTATATGGGATTTTGTTGGTGACCCAAAACGGGTTATCGTAGAGCGCGTTACCTCTATAGGCTCGTTGCTCACCATTGGGTAGCTGATAGGATGTAGGATCATTAGAGGCCGATTTGCCTGTTTTACCGTTGCCAATATCGAATGTAGTCGTGTTTCTATACAGAGCTGCTGTGACTCCAGACACATTTGATCCGCGTCGAACTCGTTCACCTCCTGAGTTGACCAAGCTAGTAGATACTCCCACTCTCCATTTGCTTGTCAGATCAAAATCAATATTCGCCTTCATTGAAGTTCGAACAAAAGTAGATGTAGGAATAATTCCAGATTGGAACAAATGACCCAGAGAGAAATAATACTTAATCAAATTTGATCCTCCAGTAAATGATATGTTATTATCAAGTCTATAACCTGTGACCCAAAAGGCATCGTAGTCGTCGTAACTATTCGCTGGTTTTCCATTGCCTGTACCTATTGGGACGAGGCTTCCGTTGGTGTCGTACGGATAGGAAGTATCACCATCATACTCTAATTGATCGATGCGAGGCCCGTATGAATTGGGCTCTCCCGTCTCTGGGCCACGATATACAAAGACTCCCGTATACGGTCTGCCTTGCGCATACGTTCTTTGTTTTGCTGGCAGTTTATTTACTTTTGAAAATCCAGTTTCCGAATAAAAAGCAATCCTTGTTTTACTCTCTGTCCCTCGGTTTGTATTGATCATAACAGCACCATTGGCAGCTCGTGAGCCGTAAAGTACGGTGGCCGCAGGTCCTTTGAGAATGGTGATTTTATTGATGTCGTGTGGATTGATATCTATGACTCGATTAGATACATCTACTCCGCCTGATGTATTGCCCGAGGTCGTATTGCTAATGATCATACCATCTAAGACAAACAAGGGTTGATTAGATGAATTGATGGATTTGTATCCTCGAATTTGAATGTTGGCCGAGGCGCCTGGTGAACCAGAAGTACCAATTACGTTCACACCGGCAGCTTTGGCACTTAAAGCACTGACTAGGTTGGATTCGTGCGACTGAATCACATCAGCTAGGTCTACATTCTGAACCGAATACCCTAGTTCTCTTTTGTTTCCATTCATTCCCGAAGCAACGACGACTACTTCTGACAACTCCAAATCATCCTGCTTCAACTGTACTTCCAAATAAGTAGCGTCACCAAGTTTGACCTCTGTCTTCTCATAACCCACATAAGAAAAAGTTAGTCTTTCATCGCTATTCTGATCTAGAAGTACACTAAACTGACCATCCACATCGGTAATGGTGCCGACATTAGAAGTAGTAGACCGGACACTTACCCCTGGCAAAACCTGATTGCCTGTGTGAGTACGGACTATGCCCGATATCACTACCTTTTCATGCGGTATGCCATCAAATTTAATCGCATAAATATTATCTGATACTTTAATGAACCTCAAGTGTAGAGGAGACAAAAGCTGAGTTAAAACAGTTTCAATTTCGCCTTGGGCATCAATTTCAAATTCGCCAAGTGCTCGATTTACCACTTCTGATTCGTACACAAAATCTACTTGATATTGAGACGCTATTTGATCTAAAATTTCGCCTAGGGATGTTTTTTTTACTATTTGAGCAGAATTCGAATGGTCTTTAATTTGCGCATAGGACACAGAAAAGGATACCGCCCACAACCAAGCTATAGAATGTACAGAACGTACAATAAGCGAAGACCTGACCTCGCTTACTATTGGCAGGAACCTAGTATATTCTGACCACTTTGCCATCCCTGTCTATTTTGACTTCCAATAATTCTTGTATTACGTCGAATATGACATCCAAGTCATCGTCAGGTATGGTTCCACTTAGTTTACTTGTCTTGAGTGAAGCATCTAATATCTCCACCTTCAAACCAAAATTTGTTTCAATGGTATTGGTCAAATCAATCAAAGGAGTGTCATCAAGTATTATTTTGTGTTCTAACCAAGCATATAACGCCTCTTGATTTCGTTTCTCTTGCCTCCATTCATTCTTTGTCTGATTGTAATTCCAAACTTGACCAGGTCGCATCATCAATTCAGGTTTGTCTCTAGCCTTCATCATGATACTGCCCTCTCGAAGGGCAACCAACGTATGCTCGTCTCGGTATCTGACATTAAACTCGGTACCAAGCACTACAATATCCAAGCCTCCTGCATGTACAACAAAAGGTCTATTGTCTTTTGTGTCTTTGTTTACTCTAAAAAAACCTTCCCCATTTAACCATACCTCACGTTCATTCCCTTGCTGAAGGTCTTCAGCTACTTGTAAAGTAGAGTTGGAATTAAGAGTAACCTCTGTGCCATCCTTGAGTAGAATGGTTGAGTTGGTGGCATAAGGAGTCGTGTGTTCGATTCGTCCGATGGGCTGGCCCCAATACCAATAACCCACATACGAAAGCATGAGTAGAGCAACAGCAGCTGCATATCTAATCCACGAACTCTTATCTCTAACTTCAGTAGGAGTTGTAGCTGGTGTATCCTCCTGCAAAATATGCTCAAGCTGACCCCACTTTGACTTGATATGATCAGGTGCTATTGGTGGATGTGGTTTGGCCTTCAATGTATTTAAGACTGCCGAAGCCTGATTCACTTTTTGAATTTGCTCCTCATCTGATCGTACAAAGGTTTGGATGAAATCATCCTTTCTGCCGTCTTTTACCCAATTTTGGAATGTCTCGTCGGCAAGAAACTCCTCTGTGTTAAACTTGTGATAGTCCATTTTAAAAAATTTCTCTGAACTTAGATGATCAGCAATTTGGCAAAACTACTTAAAAAAAACGAGCGACATGAATACCCACATGGATCGAATGAAAATCTTTTCTACCCTATATCATACAAACCCTATGTCACTCAAACACGAATATTCTATGATTTTAAAACTATTTATCAGACAGCTAATCTAGCCTCTCCTTACCCTTAGAGCAACAACCATTTGTATTTCTGGTTACCTTCTAATTGCTCCCGAAGTATCGCCACCCATTAGACTTATGACGTTATCTAGGGACACCAAATTTACATCGCCAGGAACAGTATGCTTGAGTGCGCAAGCCGCTGATGCAAAATCCAAAGCTTTATCATCATCATAGTGCATCAATCCATAAATAAGACCCGAAGCAAACGCATCTCCGGTCCCCACACGGTCGATGACGTGTGTGATGTTCAACATTTCGGTTTTATTATATTCTTTCCCGTTCCACATTTTGCCCTGTATTTGATTGTGAGAAGCACTGATGGATTTTCTGGTTTTACCTACCACTTTTTCAATTCTGGGATAGGCGTCCATAAGTCGCTTGGCTGAATATCGAAACTTATCGTCTGGCTCTACCAAACCCAATATTTGATGAATGCCATAGCTACTGGTAATCACGATGTCACAATTTTTCACCAGCTCAGGCATCACTTCCTGCATAGTCTTGCCATATTTCCACATATTATCACGAGAATTGATGTCTCCCGAAACCTTGATCCCCATTTTGTTGGCGGTCTTAATGGCATCCAGACAGCACTGTGCCGCTCCCTCCGAAATAGCTGGGGTGATCCCTGTCCAATGAAACCAATCGGCGTCTTTGAGCACGTCTTCCCAATCGATCATTTCAGGTTTTATTTGAGAAAAAGCAGATCCCTCTCTTTCGTAAATCACCTCACTGGGTCTGTGCACAGCACCTTTCTCCAAAAAATACATCCCCAGTTTATCTCCACCATAATACACATGCTCGGTATTTAGCCAATGCATGCGCAAAAATTGAGTTGCTGCTTTACCCAGAGAGTTATTGGGAAAACGAGTGACATGGGTGGCCTTTACACCAAGATAGGCTAATGAAATAGCCACATTTGCCTCTCCTCCTCCATACGCCAATTCAAAAGATGTCGCCTGTGAAAATTTTGAATATCCAGGGGGAGACAATCGCATCATTACTTCTCCAAATGTTATTACTTTCTTAGCCATGCTCTTTATTTTTCGTATTCTAATGAATACCTCCTTAAAACTATACTTACTTGTCTAATCGTCATGCAGATTCATGATCAATACATCAACTTCAGCGGCAAATTTTGCTCGGTGATGATTTTACCTGAGTTCTGAATCGTGTTGTCCGACTCCGAGTTGTTTTTGGCTCCCCATAGTCTCGTTACAAACTCTACTTTGTTGTTAAGAAACTCGTTGCCTGTGATCTCTACGTTGATAATGCCATAGGTATTGATCAATACACCATCTTTTTCTTTACTTCCTGAGTTTATGAAAGTACTGCCTTTAACCACCAAGTTTCCTCCGACGGTAGATTCGTCATATCCTCCTCGATAATAATCGATCACATTTTGATCAACAGCTTCAAATCGACAATTGATAATAGAAACATTTTCAGCATTATAGTCTCCCCTGTCATCCTCTTCAGCTGATAGCTCAATACCATTGTTGCAATTTTTGATCACAGTAGATTCAAACCTGATAAATTCAGAAAATGAATATTTATAGGCTTTGAGTACATACTCGAAATTTGATATTTCAACGTCTTTTACCTTCAGGTTATAGAGGCTAGACATATTTTCTTTCAAACTCGAAAAGGCATAATTTTCACCTGTTCCTTCAAGATTCACCGATTTCAATATCAGCTTGGCTTTCGGATTCATTTCAAATGCCGGAGTTGTAGGCGATCCAGTATATACAATGGTCGATTGGCTTGCCGTATCAGCCGATACGATAGTTAGCTTTTTGTTGATTTTTAGGGGCGTATTCATTTCGTATTGCTTAGCCGCTAATTCGACAATATCTCCACTCTTGGCATTGGCTACAGCTTTAGCCAATTCTTGTGATGTGTCCACAACATGGGTGCTGGGTGCTACTGTTGCAGGATTAGGGTCGTACCAATCTGGGCCATATAAAGACCGATCCATGACATTGGGCTTTGGTGCATTCGCATCATTTATAGCGCCTACCAAATGGTTTTCTGTCCTAGAATTCCCCAACAAGTCCTTAGTGATTTTATCAAATTCGAACCCATTAAAAACCTCCACATTCGGGAGATCACTTGTAGGCACCCAAATGTTTTCTTCTAATTCCTTCATTGTGAAATTCTGGACTTCGAGTCCATCCACACCTTCGAAATCTACGCCTTGATTATTAATCAAATTACTTTCAAAGTCTATCCCATCAATAGAATCATGGCGAAAGATGGGCATTTCATCTCCATGACCGTTGTAGATGAGGTTGTTGGCGAGCAACGTACGTATAGGTCTTTCGGATCGAATTTCTGACGCAGGGAGTACCTCCTTTTGGTCTACGTTTGACCCTACACCAAATTGCCATGGTGAGGTACAATTGACCCAAGTGTTGTAGGCCACTACCACATCCGTGACCTGAAAGTATCTATTGACTGCTGGGCGTCGAATGCCATTCATCATGGCAAGGGGTGCTCTAAAGATCTCACCTCGCAGATTGTAGAAATAATTGTTAGTCACCGAATGGCCAGTGCCTATAAGGCGAACGCCCCCTACCTCAGGAGAATCATCATCGCCGATGAAGTAATTGCCATCTACGATGCAGTAGTTACCATGTCTAGTCACCAGCGATCCCTGGCTTTTGTAGAAAACATTGTTTCTGAATTCGTTGAAATTGCTTTTGCTAGAAATGATCTCCACTTCGCCATTGCACCGATCGAATAGATTGTTCGCTATCAAAGTGTGACTTGGCGACATAGAAGTCCCACTGTTTCCAATTTGAATGGTTTCGGCACTTGGACCTCCTTTTGGTGGTCTGGGGCCGAAGTAATTGTGATTGATCTGATGATAATTTTTAATGCTTTGATTGCCCTCTAAGTCAATTCTTACAGTTGGCCCACGGTTAGCCTTTCCTTCTAGATAGCAATGATCGAGTTGATTGTATCTGCCTCTGAATTGTACCCATAGGTCTGTCATGTTCCGCTGAGCTTTATTGAAGTCTAAGATCACACAATTGGTCACTCGGCAATGGTTGGCGAATGTTTTGCTATCAATGGCAAACTGAATGACGGTATTAGAAGGTGACGCCCCGTTTGTAAAATACAGACCATCTACCACCAAATATTCACCAGCCAATTTCAGATCTGATTGGCCTTGGATGATCACTTGGCCTGGTGTCTCTGCCCGAAGCACAATGGGTTGATCTTCGGTTCCGCTTCCTGTAAATTTGATTTGAATATCACTCCATTCTCCATTGGTCATGATGATTTCAGTGCCTGACTGGGCGTTCGAAATGGCATCCTCCAATTCAACTTTATTTGAAACTTTTATGCTCTTTTTAGGAGTTGATTGATCACAACTGGCCAACGTCGCAAATAGTGTAAATAGTAAAAGTAAGTGTTTCATATGTATCGTAGTTTTTGTTTAGGTTGACACTAAGCATTTTGCCACAACTGTTGAATGGCCGTCAGATCTTTTTTCATGGCATCAAAAACCACTTGCTGATCTACGCTGATGTCGGGCAGCCCTTTTTCGGCTCCTCCTAGTGGGTATTCAAGATGCAGACTGACAGGAGGTTTCAATCCAAAACTTTTCAAAAGCTGAAAATACGAATTAAAATCTACCATTCCTTCTCCAATCGGAACATTTACTATTTTCCACTTACCACTCACTTTGCCCCATTTAAAATCTTTGAGTACGATTGTTTTGATCTGACTGCGGAGAAGTTTCACCCCATTCGACCAAGAACGACCTCCTTCCGCCACGGCATGACGGATGTCGTATTGTGCACCAAAATACTTCGGATTGGCGGTTCCCAATATTTTTTTCACCTCCCACACAGAAGAACCAATGCTCGTCCCAGAGTGGTTTTGATAGCACCCTACGATACCGTATTGCGCATTCAAATCGCTCAACTCACGTACTTTGTCTTCATAATAATCCAGCGATTCTTCAAATGACCAATCTGCTTTGTATTTGAACCAATTGCTTCTATAAAACTTTACTCCTTGAGCAGCAGCTGATTTGATGATATCCGCATCCAATGGATTGCTCGCATCTGAAATGGCTGTTGTGATCATGTCACACGAAAGTCCGGCACTTTTGATATCGTTGATGGCTTTAGGCAATTCTTCTTTCACCTTTTCAGGAAAAACATGTCCTTTCGGACGAACGGTTAGGTCTAATCCATAAAAGCCTATATCTGCAGCAACTTGGGCAGCAGCTTTCCAATCCAAAAATTGAAGATGCTTAGAGAAAATATGAACTTCTAGCGGATCTTTTTTTTGATCAAAATCAAATAAATGAATGGGAGAAGGTACCAAAGGGGTAGTCAGAGCCGCTACGCCTATTTTTTTAATGAACGTTCGTCTGGAGTTGGTCATATGCTTTTTTGTCCTGCACTTATTAGTAAGTAAACTGGCCAAATAGGTGATTCTTCAAAGCATACTACGGCATAACTACCGTGATCTTGTTGTTTTTTGCCACAGCACCACCAACTATCTATCCAGCACTCCAAAATATAACCTTTATATGACTATATAAACATCAAAAAAGATTTATTCTCTGGAAATTCGGAGTACTTGTTCTTTGCTGTTGGTCACACCCTTAGAAAATAGGCTAACTCAAAATCATTTGGAAACGGAACAACTAGCCTCGAAAGCCCTTGACAAGATGGCTACTTTGCAAAACCAGAAAGAGCCAACACCGGACCGACTAAGTGCTGACTCTTTTCTGATTGCTGTTGTGGTATTCAAAAACCTACTTCTTAATAAACTTGGTCACTGTAGACCGCTCTCCTATGGCATGGATAAAGTAAATCCCAGCTTCTAGATCGTCTATCGCAATGGCTTGGTCAGTGGCTGTGATTTGCTTGAGCAATCTGCCTTTGATATCCAATAGCGAATAAGTATGTACGAATCGGTCGCTACTGATCCTAATGTACTCGCTCGACGGATTGGGGTAGATGTGTAGCTGACCTCCACGGTCATTATCAACAGAGAGCGCTACGGGCATATTCGCATCTATGCTGAAAGTGCCCTCACTATTGCCGTTGCCTGCTGCGTCTGTAGCTGAGCCTGCGGCTATTGCCACTGTGACTGTGCCATGGGCTAGCGGTGTCAACGTCACGCTATAGGTATCGCCTGTGCCCAAAAAGCCACTGGCTTCGACATTGCTAAGCGTGAGGTCTTCTATGGTAAATCCTGTAACCACCTCGCTAAAGACGATACTGACCTCGAATGCTGCCGAAACTGGCGCTGTAGCCATGCTACTGATCATGACAGATGGCGTGATTTCATCCACATCAGTGACGGTAATCGTCACCTCCTGATTAAGCGAATGCGTTCCATCACTGGCGATCACGTTGATCACGTAGGTGTTGCTGGCGTCTGCATCGATAGGAGACTCAAAGTCAGGAGTAGCCTTAAAGGTCACTACTCCTGTGTTCGCTACTAGATCGAAGAGGGCTTCGTCAAGGGCTGTTCCTAAGCTATAAGTCATGACATTGATACTTTGAACTACTGCCGTATATGCCGTGCCAGTCGCATTTTCCGCAAAGTTTGCTGTGGTCTCTGAGGCAAATTCAGGATCCACGTTTTCGTAAGCCCCCATGTCTATATGATCCGTGCTAGCCACTCCATCATAGAGACGAGGGTTCCCAGCCAAATCCACGTCATTGGCTAAGTCTCCACCAGCACTGGTGTAGAAGCTATTGCTTCCAGCATTTACTGCTGGGCTCGTTTGTACAAGACTATAATCTCCATTGGCCAAATCAGTGAAGATGTCCGTATCTGTCAAGGCAGTGGCATCTATGTTGCCCTCTTCGGTGGTGGTGGTGCCTTTGATCAGGCTATTTTGAGGCGTATAAGCTCCAAATACATCATCCCAGACGATACTGTTCTTTAGGCTTGGGATAGCATTATTTTCATTATAGATGCCATCACCTTCGCCCGTATCTGTATTGCCTACTACGGTAATATTCACAAATGTAGGCGTTGAGCTGTCTACATTATATATAGCTCCTCCACTGGTGCTTGCTTGATTGTCTATAAAAAGCACATTGCTCAACACGGGTGATGACTGATCCTGATTCGCCATAGCACCACCATCCTTGGCCTTATTATTTCTAAAGACGCTATTGCGAACTATAGGAGATGATTGATAGCTGAACATACCTCCACCAGACTCTGTATTAAAATTTCCATACAATAAAAGGTTTTCATAAAGGGGCGAGGAGATAGAGTTGTAAACACCAGCACCTGAACATTGATAAATAGGGTTGCCATTTACTGTTATGTTATTATTATTCTCACCATTGGCGCCAGTGATGGTAAAGCCATTTAATAAGGCCGTACCCATATCGCCACTACTAACCATTACCCTAATGGAATTTTCACTATTGTTGGCAAAATCACTTTCATCGTCACCGTCTACATCACCACTTAGTATGGTACCAGTATTGCCTGAGCTTGGCAAAATCCGGGTATCAGTAAGGTCATTGATTCCATTATCTGGATCAAATCCTCCATACAACTGAACGTTTTTGACCATAGAGAAGCTATTGTCACGACCTTGGTCGGTGCCAAATTTGGCACCATCCTCTGGGCTGTACATCGGCTTGTAAGTCCCAGTGGCTACATATATTTTTAATGGAGTGGTTTCCCAAGCATTGTCATAATTTTCTTTCGCCCAAACCATGGCATCTGCCAATTCGGTAATGGCATTTTCCCATGAATCGCCACTTTCATTACTGTCTTTTACGTTTTTGTTGACGTAGAGTATGTTGTTGGCACCTGGAGAGGTGGGCTCCTTACGGATTCTCTGAAGCTCATAGGCACCCACATCGATCACATCATCAGCAGGAGGGCCATCATAAAGCCTCACATTGCCCGCTAGATCTACATCAGCAGCCAAGTCTCCTCCAGCATTGGTGTATAAGTCATTGCTTCCAGCATTTATGGCAGGGCTAGTGTTTTTCAAAGTATAATCACCGTTGTCAGGATCAGCAAATACGTCAGCTTCATTATAGGCTGTGCCATCCAGATTGCCACTCAAATGGAATCCTTGTATTAGACTATACTTTGCATCTGGAGCGGAACTTTCGACGAGAATATCGGGGGTAATAGAGGCTGTGTTTCCAAAAATAATGGTGTTATTGAGTTTGGCATTAGAAGCAGCGACAAAGGAAACTCCACCTCCTACGAAGGCATTGTTTCTAGCGACGGTCACATTGGTCAATACAGGCGTAGAACTGGTACTATACATGCCGCCACCATTGGTAGCTTGATTCTCGCTTAGAATCACATTGATCAAAATGGGGGAACAATTGACAATGTAAATACCACCACCTTGGCCACTACCACCCTGGTTCGCAGTATTACCTGTAATGATTAAGTTGCGGAGCGTGGGTGAGGCATTTAGAACATAGATTCCTCCTCCTTGGTCAATATTTCCTCCTCCGGTAATCACCAGGCCATCCAAAGTGTTTGGTGAAGGATCTACTGGTGGATAATTAATGGTGATTACCCGCTGGTTCCCGTTGCTTTTTAGAATAGTCGCGTTACTTGCATCATTGGAAAAGTTGCTTAGGTCACGTTCAGCCAATGTAGTTTCGGCACCTGTGAAGCTGCCATATATCTCCATTCCTTCTTTGGGGGTAATAGCGGCAGTAAGCAAGTATTCACCTTTTTTTACAAAAATGACATCTCCAATTTCGCCATTATTGATCGCCGTTTGCAGGTCGTCGTAGGCACTGGCCCAAGAGCTACCATCACCGCCACTGGCTGCATTGATATCTACATAGCTGTCGGCTGTGGTCTGGGCATAGGATGTCGAAGCTGTCAAGGTAAGTATGAGGGCGATCATCAATCCCTTCATACTATTCAAAAAATCTGTGCGCTTCCCTTGGGGATATTTTAATGTCGTGTTCATATCTCAAATTTTTGCTTAAAATGTAGACTCCATTTGCACACCCAATGAGGCATACATCTGGAAGTGCTAAACTAGGTATACAGTAGGGTAGCGGTCAAAAAAGCAGCGGGTAGTTTTTCCCACCCTTATGGGTAAATGGCTAGATATGAGATAGTTAAAAATCAGTACCCTTGTGTCTGTTCGCTAGAAATGCTAACCAGTTTGCTCCCAGCTTCTTTACGATTGTTCACATTGAGCTTGTCAAAAATGTTTCTGATATGATACTTTACCGTGTTTTGACTGATGAAGTGCTTGTTAGCTATGTCTTTATTGGTACTCCCGCCAGATATATCTTGGAGTATCTCTATTTCTTTGAGCGTAAAGCGATAGCGCTTGATCAATTCTAAGGTGTGGGTTTCCTTTTCATTAGAGTTTTCATGAAAATGGCTAAGCTGAGCGGTATAGTCAACAATCTTTTGTCTCATCTCATGGTTTTTCAAAGACAACCTTTTGGACTGATAAATAATAACGTAAGTAAAAACGGCCATTTCGAAAACTGAACCTACCTTGTACCATACGAATGAAATATTCATAAACTGTAGGCCAAAATATGGACTGAGATAATACCCATGGGCCACAAACAGCGGAATGCCATAGGCCAAGAAAAACATGCCAGATTCTAAGGATTTAGTTTTTCTCCAAAGTAAATAACCAGATAAACAAAATACATCCAAGGCCAGCAGCACGACCAATTCAGTAGTTACATAATACCAAAAGCTACCGTGCGTAAGGAGTACGCCGATATTGAGCAACTGTGAGAGCACCACTAGCCCAATGCCTATTCGATACAACCTAGGATAGTCTCGGCTGATACGCAAGTAGCTCTCGATACAAAAGATACAGCTGATGCCCAAAATACTGTTGATGGTGGGTTCGATATATTCGTTGATGCCTTCTGCGCCAAATAATAACGCAAAACTACCATCTTTATACACGGCATTGGCAGACATGCATATGGTCATGAAGATGTAATACAGGTAAGTTTTGTGGCTGAGATTGAGATAGGAAAAAAAATTTATCATCAAGATGCAGATCACAATACCATAGTAAGCACCTGTACCTAGGATTTCGAGCTGCTCCGATCTATAATACTCCACTTCCTCGAGCAACTGAAGCGGTATTCGGGCTTCAAGCAAGCAGTCTACTTTCAAATAATACGTAGTGGTTTTCTGAGTTGGCAGCAAACGGAAATGAACAAACCGTGTTTTTTCTGTCCGTGATATCTCTACATCTTGTTGGTAAAGCCAAGCACGTGTGATGTGGGCTTCGGGGATATGCAACACATAAGCCTCTGAGGTGGCTGGTATCTCGATTTTGAACCAATATACTCCATTATTGATCCCCTCATAGATCGGCTCGGTATAGGATAGCCAGTCTTGATTACTTGTTTTTTTGATCTGTAAAAGGGGCTCCTCACTCTTCTGGTAGTGAATAGTTTGTGCATAGGATTGTGACCACCCTACCAAGAACAAAAACAACAGACACCACAATTTAGCAGTCATTGACAATCTCTTTCCATTAGCTATGGCAATAATAGAGTTGAACTTGATCAAAACAAAACTTAGGAATCAAATCAGAACGTTTAGAAATACACATAGCTATGTAACAACGAGCTGAAAGCAAATAAATGATGAAAGTAGTTTTATAAAAAGCCTCTGCAATCAGCTGAAACCTGCTGTATATCTAGCCATCAATCTTTCGCCAAAAAACGAGGAAAATCTTTAACCTCTTCACAGCAGATTTGCTCCATCACTTGCTGAAGCTGTGTTTTGAGCAAACCTATGGCATGGTCGCCTCCACGGGCGCCTAGTGCCGCTACACTATACATAAATGTGCGACCCAAAAACGCAAAATCTGCCCCACTAGCCAGTGTTCTGGCAATGTCTGGTCCAGATCTCACTCCGCTGTCCATCATCACCTTGATCTGATCTTTGTATTTCTGTGCAATACCTTTGAGCGGATGAATGGCCGACTGTCCCGCATCCAGCTGTCTGCCGCCGTGGTTGGACACGATGACCCCGTCTAGCCCCAGTTTGATGGCTGTCTCGGTATCTTGCTCGCTAGCCACTCCCTTGAGCACAATTTTGCCTTTCCACATATCTCGGATGGGTGCGATCTTTTCCTCATTTAGCCGTCCCGAAAACGTCTGATTCATGTATTGCCCGAGCTGCTTCATATCCAAGCCTTTGGGCATATAGGGCTTTAGTGTTTTAAACTCTGGCTGACCATTAATCAATGTGCGAAGTGCCCACTCTGGTCGAGTCATCATTTGCCTGATATTCCTAAAAGTCATCCGAGGCGGCATGGCAAGTCCATTCCTAATGTCTCGTGGGCGAAAACCAAACGTAGGCACATCAGCCAGTAGTACTAGTACAGGGCATTCGGCAGCAGCGGCCCGCTTGATCACGTCGTCTCGCAGTCGATCCTCTGCGGGATGATACAGCTGAAACCACACCTTGCCCTCCGTCAGTTCGCTTGCCCGCTCGATGTCCATGGTAGTGACTGTGCTCAGAATGAACGGCACATTGTGCTTGTGAGCGGCTTTCGCCAAAATCTCAGGAGCCTTGGGCCACATAAGCCCTTGCAACCCTACTGGCGAAATCCCAAACGGCGCATCGTAGACCTGTCCAAACAATTCGGTTTTCATCTCAGACCGATGATGCTTAGTCAGGTATTGAGGAATCAGCTCTACCTCACGGATTTCTCTTGTGTTTTTATCCAGATTGATATCTTCATTGCAGCCACCATCCAAGTATTCAAAAGCAAATTTTGGAATTTTCCGCATGGCTCGGTACCGCAAGTCGTCGATCGATGGGTAATTGGCATCGTATGTATAGCTCATAAAATAATTGGTATGAATAAGACCCGTAAGACTTATTCGTTCATCAATGTTTCTATCTCTTCTAGTTCGAGCGGAATGTCTCGCATCAAATTAAAATTCTCTTCTTTGCCAATCACCACGTTGTCTTCTAGTCGGATACCCAGCTTTTCTTCTGGGATATAAATACCTGGCTCCACAGTCAGCACTGTACCTTCCTGAATCGGCGCATAGAAATCGCCCACATCGTGTACATCCAAGCCCAAAAAGTGAGACGTGCCGTGCATAAAATACCTTTTGTAAGCGGGGTGGTGAGGGTCTTGATTTTTAATATCTGTCTGATCAATCAAACCTAAACCTACCAGCTCCTGTTCCATGATGAGTCCTACTTCTTTGTTGTAATCTGTGATGACTACCCCGGGTCTCAGCATTTCAGTGGCTTGTTTTTTTACACGCAGCACGGCTTCGTATACGGCCTTTTGTCTTGGCGAAAACCGACCACTCACTGGGATACTCCTAGTCATGTCGGCGTTGTAGTTGGCATACTCAGCAGCCACATCTAGCAATAAAATATCTCCTGCCTCGCATCTTTTCTTATTCTCTATATAATGCAAAATACAAGAATCCGCCCCACTCGCCACAATAGGCGGATAAGCAAATCCTCTGGATTTTTGTCTTACAAATTCGTGTATGAATTCGGCTTCAATTTCGTATTCGGTCACGCCCGGTTTTACAAATTTCAAGATGCGTCTAAAGCCGTCGTTGGTAATGTCACAGGCCGTCTGCAGCTGATCTATTTCATCTTTGGACTTCATCGTTCGGATGCGCTGCATGATGGGTGCCGCCCGCTGGTAATGGTGATTGGGATACTTGGCTCTGCACCATTTGGAAAAACGATCGTCGCGTATCTCCACATCTAGCATGGCTCTGGTGTGCTCATTGGCATTGAGATAAATATGCTGAGAAGCTACCACCAATCCACTGAACATTTGCTCAAATGACGAAAGCCATTGAACGTTCTGAATACCAGAAATGGTGCGGGCTTCATCCTTGGTCAGTTTGTGTCCTTCCCATACGGCAATCAGTTCATTCGTTTCTCTTATAAAAAGAATCTCTCGCTGAGTGGGATCAGGGAAATCTGGTCGGAGCACCAAAATTGTTTCTTCCTGATCTATGCCTGTCAAATAAAGCAAATCATTGTTTTGTCGAAAAGGCATCACCCCGTCGGCATTGGTGGGCATGATGTCGTTGGAATTGAAAACTGCTACTGCATCTGCAACCATGGCCTGCGTCAGTTTGGCTCTGTTGCTGATGTATAAATCATTAGTTGGGGGAGTGTATCGCATGTTTGTTGTTTAATAAATTAAATACAATGAAAGGATTATTAAAACACTCCCAAGGCACCATTGGATCACGATAAGAGACCCTAAGTACCTTGAGAATATTGTATTTAGTATTGGCTCATCCAAGTCGAAACGGGCAGTAACTACTTGCCTATCCCAATACTATTTTTTGTACGTTTTTACTTTTTGCACGGAAGTGCCCAGACCATCGATACCCAGCTCGACCACATCGCCGTCTTTGAGATAGGTAGGCGGCTTGAGTCCCATGCCTACACCGAATGGTGTACCTGTAGAAATAATATCTCCTGGCAATAATGTCATATACTGACTAATGTAGCTCACCAAATGAGGCACATCAAAAATCAAGTCCGATGTATCGCTGTCTTGCTGCATTTCACCGTTTACTTTGAGCCACAGCCTGAGGTTTCCTGGATCTGATATTTCGTCTCGTGTGGCTATGAATGGCCCGATCGGCGCAAAGGTGTCTGCACTTTTGCCCTTCACCCACTGGCCACTTCGCTCTAGCTGAAAAGCCCGTTCACTCACGTCGTTGTGTAGCACATATCCAGCGATGTGATCCATGGCATCTGCTTGGTCTACATAGCTAGCTTTTTTGCCTATCACGATGGCAAGCTCTACTTCCCAATCAGTCTTTTCACTACCTTTTGGAATCACGATATCGTCGTTGGGGCCTACGATGGCAGATGTGGCTTTGAAAAACAATACTGGCTCTGCAGGAATATCCATTCCGCTTTCGGCAGCGTGTTTGGCGTAGTTTAGTCCTACACAGACAATCTTGGATGGACGTGCTAGGGGAGCTCCCAATCTCACAGCTGCCTCTACTTTGGGCAAAGTGTCCACCTGCGCTGCAACCTTGGATGTCAAATCTGCCAAAGCATCTCCTGCAAAAAATGCTTCATCGTATTCGGCTACCAAGCCGCTTACGTCTAATCTCGTACCATCACTAAGTAGCACGCCCGGTTTCTCACTGCCTTCGGCTCCAAATCTTATTAATTTCATCTTCCTCTTTTTATACTGTTAATAACTCTACTGCTTTTTGTGCAGCCAATGTTTGTAGTTCGGTAATACTACTGCCGCTGTGCCATGCCGTATGGCTGGTCACTACCAAATTCTTTGCTTTGAGCAAGGGATGATCGTTGGACAGCGGCTCTTCTTCTACTACATCCAGCGCTGCACCACCGATCACTCCATTGTTGAGCGCGTCCATCAGGTCATTGGTGCTTACCAAACCGCCTCTACTGGTGTTGACCACAATGCTTGTAGCTTTCATTTTGGCCAGCACTTCTGCATTGATGAGGTGGTGCGTAGCTGGTACCAATGGACAGTGCAAACTCACCACATCTGCGCTTTCCCAAATTTCTTCTAGTGTAGCCGATGCTACGCCTAGCTCGGCAAACTGCTCCTCGCTAAGCCCTGGATCGTAAGCGATCACAGTCATCCCAAAAGCCTGTGCTCTGCTCGCTACTCGCTGGGAAATCCTACCCAAACCAATCAAAGCCAAAGTAGACTGCCGTAATGGTGGCAAGGTCTGTGGTGAAGTGATGACCCATGTGCCCTGATTGATCCTATCCCAAGTAGAGAGGATCTGACGCTGTGCAGCGAGCATCAATGCCACGGTATGATCCGCCACCTCGTTGAGGCAGTAGTCTGGCACGTTGGCCACGGGTATGTCTTTATCTTTAGCAGCTGTCAAGTCTATATTATCTAATCCTATACCATACCTCACGATGCCTTTGCATTGAGTCATGGCTGCTATGGCGGCGGCCTTTACAGGTGCCCACTGGGCGATCACAACATCTGCATCTTTGACTAATGTTGCTACCTCTTCTTCGGTCTTGCACTGGGCATCTACTACTGTATGACCTGCTCCTTCTATAATTTCTCTTTCTACGTCTATATTTGGAAAATTCCAATCCGTAATTACTACTTTCATACTTCTCTTATTTTACTTTTCAATGGCCTGATTCAGGCATTTATTCCTTGTGCGCTACTGCTAACCTTTCCTCAAATAGTCATGTACTATTTCGCCTTCTACCAAGGTGAACTCCCCCTTCCAAAAGCATGCATGGCCTTCTTCTAGCACGGGCAGTTTGTAGATAGGTGCTTGCATATTGGGCCTGAGTGCCACCGAACATGGGTCTATCCAGCTTTCGGCTATTTTCACATTTTCCAAATTGCGGGATGTGATTTGCCGAATGGCTGTCTCGCCATTGATATGATTGATCACCTTGTAATTGAGATTGACGGAAAAGTCGAAGGTCATGTCTTTGAACTCCTGAATTGTCCCTCGGTTTTGCTTGTAGGCCATGGTGCCATTGACTACCTCTATGCCATTGCGCTCTAGCGAACCGATGATTAGGTCTCCATTGAAATCCACCTTCGGATTGCCCCATTTTTTGGGCTGTCCGTGTACTTCTCTGCCTTGCGAAATACCGCCGTCGCTATTCAAAAACAAAAACGGCGAATAACCACCCACTGCTTTGCCTGGTAGCTCTGCGTCTAGCATCACATTGCACTCCTGATATTGCCCGAGATAATCGGTGTCATTCATGTTGTAGATGTGAATAAGTACCCAGTCGCTTCTCAGTTTGAGCGGAGCAGGCAGCAATTTTTCAGCAGCTTTACGATCCGTTTTGTACGAAAGCGTGAGCACCTCCACATCGCGAAACGAAAACGGAAAAGGAGCCGCCAAAGGAGCTCCTATTGGCGTAGACCAATGGTTGTTTTCTTGCAAACTCATTATTTTTTGTCCTTTAATCGTGGGGCATGGGCGGGTGCTTTTTTGCCTACTCGTTCATAGTATTCGGCTGGGATCTGCTTAGGGTCTTTGTACACGAGCCACTTGCACGGTGCCTCCGAATCTGGGTTGTATTCTGTGACTCTCATCGGGTGACCATAATTTTCGATCGATAGGATCTCATTGACCATGGTGCAATGGGTACAGTAGTAGCTAATGTCTTTTTTGCCCCAGCTCCAAGGTTGTGCTTTTTTGGTACAGCCGAATACTTCGGGATTTTCCACTTCGCCACGATCTACCCGCTGACGAGCCACTCCTCCACTCCCGCAAGAGTCTAACACGAGCGTATATTTTTCTTCGTCTTCTACTACTTCTATTTCTCCCTGTCTATCTGGCCCCATCAAGTGACCTCTTAGTCCTTCGATAGTCAGCTGCAACTGAGTCTCTACATCCTGCACCATTACTTTATCGTATCGGTCTTTGTAGTAGCTACCCAAAATCGAGCGGTAGGCTTTTTCCAATTCGTCTTCGCCAAAATTGTCGGCGATATAGGTAAAAAAAGACCATGCCCAATTGGTAAACATATCATGAACTACCTCCCACTCTAATCGAGCATATTCGGTGATTCTTTTGGCTTCTTCGAGATCGCCCTTTTGCATGGCTTCGTAGGCTAGTGCCAAAGAAGACTTGCCTACCTCAGAAGGTTTGTCCTGTCTAAGGTCTCGGTTGATAATATCTGATTTTGATAATTTCATAGGTATCTATTTTTGAATTAATTAGCTATTGAGCATAAAGCCGCCACACACGTTGATGTCTTGTCCGGTAATGAAACTGCCCTTTTCAGAAGCCAAAAAGACAATGAGATTGGCTACATCATCGGCTTTTCCTAGCCTGCCTAGGGGTGTCTGAGCAGTCCAGGCTTCCGCCAATTCTGCTGAGTTTTTGCCAGTAATAGGTGATAACTCTGGATATAGGTCGTTCCACATCGGTGTCATGATAGGGCCTGGGCTCACGGTATTTACCCGAATGCCTTTGGCACCATAGGCCAGTGCAAGCGATTCTGAAAAATTGCTCACGCCAGCTTTAGCTGCGGCATAGTGTGCTGACACGGCTCTTCCTTTTCTGCCTGCATTCGAGCCTAGGTTGATGATGATGCCACCATGATCCATGATCTCTGCGGCGCCTACAGCTACCTGAAACAACGCCCGAACATCTATTTCAAATACTTCGTCCCATTCTTCGATCGTGATTTCATTCAGTTTATTAAAATGACAAACACCTGCTGAGTTGATTACTATATCGATTCTGCCTGCAAGGTCCTTTGCTCTAGAGGCTACCGTTTTGGCGCCTTGGGTATCGCGTAGATCTTGTACTATGGCATGATGCTGAGTATGTGCAGTAGGTAGCTCAGTCAAAAGTGCATTGAGTTTGGTTTCGTCTCTTTCTACGCCCACTATGGTGCAGCCTTGTGCGGCCAATTGCTTGGCTGTAGCTGCTCCAAATCCACTCGCCACTCCTGTAATTAGTGCTACTTTATTTTCAAATTCCAATTCCATCTTTTTTTCTATTTATTATGCTCCTACTATTAAATTTGGGTGTTTCTTTTGTATATCGCCGTCGTATAGTGGCAAGACCATGTCTACTTCTCGTTCCATTTTGGCAAAGAGTCGATAGTGCTCTTCTATTGATTCGCTCAACCCTAGAGGAATCTTATCTTCAAAATTTCTGTACTTAAATACGGCATCGGTCAATCCTACCAAACCGTCTTTGGTCTGCACTTTGAAAAGCATGGATGAGCGATGGTGACCTCCACAAAACCAGGAAGTAATACCTGGCAAGAATTCGGTTTCTTCATCGGGCAGCAGTTTGATTCTCGCTGCGGCCTCCTGTTTCACCAGATAGCTGATCACATGATCTGGAAAGAGGATATTTCGAGGCAGCTGCGGAATCTCAGGGTCTGGCGCATGAAAATCCATCCAACCTTTGTGTGAAACCCAAATGTTGGCATTAGGAAACTGATCCAAACCGCCCGTGGCGTATGAGGTAATCGGCGTAATGATCACGTCGTTGATTTCTTCGGGTCTGACCTGATGCTGAGCCAAGGCGTTTACTATCCAATTGTCTTCGTTGATGACAGGCTCATGCCCGTGTTCGTTCATGGCCTCGTAAGCCCAGTTGGTCCAGAGTGCATCTAGTGCAGAATAGTCTTTAGGAAAGCCAGTATTGAGCAATACTTTCCGATCTTCGCTTTCGATCAGAAAAGACCAAAAGGTGAGCATTTCCCAGCCGTATAGCTTGGTCATCCAGTATACTTCGGCAGCAGGCACTCTGGCCTCTCCCATTTTCAAAGCAGTTATTTTGTAGTTTTTCATCATAGTTGTGCATTCCATCCCCCATCAACAAAAATGGTAGAGCCTGTGGTGTATTCGGCTTGTTTGCTAGCCAAGAAAAGTACGGCAGATTCCAAATCCTTAGGCTTGCCTAGTCGGCCTACGGCTAGTTTGGACTCGATCCAGGGAGTCACCGATTCTAGGTCTCTCGACTCCTTGTCGTTGATATCTGTATGTATCCAGCCTGGCGCGATACTATTTACAGTAATGTTATACTCACCTAGCTCTATGGCCATACCCATAGACAGTAGACTCAGTCCCGCCTTCGAAGCGCAGTAGTGTGTCTGTCCAGCATTGGATCTGTAGGCTCCCACACTGGTGGTAAATATAATTCTACCTCCATTTCCTTGTTTGATCATCTGCTTAGCAGCCAGCTGTGTAACCATAAATGGACCATTCATATTCACATCCATGTGGCGCTTCCAGCTGTCTATCGAGATGTCTAGAAATTCTGTGAACTTGCAAATGCCTCCATTGCTAATCATAATATCTATACCTCCCATGATACGCACCGCCTCTTTTACCAAGGCTTCGGTCTGTACTGGGTCTGCAATATCAGACTCTATGTGATGAATCTCTGCCTTGCTGGCAGCGTTGAGTCGTTCGCATTCGGCCGTTGCCTTGTCTGTATCCTTATAGTGACTAAATACCACGGTGCAACCTTGTCCTGCCAGTGCTTCCACATAACTCAACCCAATCCCGCGAGACCCGCCTGTCACCAAAACTCTTTCACCTTTTATTTCGAACATATTATCTCCTCCTATGGTAGTTTCTCTTTCAATTTCATGATTCGGCTAGGCCAAAGCCCAACTTCATATGGTGAAGATCTACAATCAAAAAACTCGTGCTGTCCTGTCCTATACTGCTTTGACTTGCTCCTTCTGTTTTTCTGGTTTGCGCTCGCTAGCCCTGTATGTGTATCGCTCCGCGCGCTGCTATTAGCAAAATACAGTACTACAGCAGATCTAGCACAGATCAGACATATCATAAGTGCTCATACATGCCATACTGTTAGTTTTTAATAAGGTTTGACAAACAAAAACGTGACTATTAATAAATAAGTAAAGAAAGTGAAATAATCATTTTGTATAAAAACTTAATCATTATGACTATTCCGAATCGTGTTTGAAATCGCAATGTTTGTATTGTGGGAAATGGCAGCTAGCCTCATGCGATATGGCAATCGTCCGATTTGTATGAAAAATCTCGGCCAATGGAGATGAAAAACTAGCAAAGAATGCCACGACCACACGAAGGGATTTTACAACATAAATGAAACATTATGAAACACGATTTTATTCAACTAGACATTTGTGATGATTCCAACACACCTAAATACAAACAAATCATAGACAGCATCACATGGAGTATCAAAGCAGGCAAACTAAAGTCTGGCGACAAACTTCCATCGATCAACCAGCTGAGTTTTGACTACTATCTATCGAGGGATACTGTAGAAAAAGCTTATCGCTATCTATGTGCTCAGAAAATAATCCAATCCATCAAAAGAAGAGGCTACTACATACTAGACGACAGTGGCGCCTCTGAAGAAATAAAAATCTTGCTTTTGGTCAACGATTTCAATAGCGAAAAAAAGACCATCTACAATGAGATGATCCAAAAGCTCAGCAATCAAGCCACGGTAGACTACTGCGATTACTCGCTCTTCAAGAAAATAGTAAAAGGCAACCTAGACGGGTATCAATACTATGTGATCATGCCAGGCTTCGAAAGCAAGCACCAAGAAGAGCTCAACGAATTGCTCCTGAAAATCAATTCAGAAAAGCTGATTTTGCTAGACACTAAATTAGACCAGCTGGCCAACTGCAAAGGAGGCATGTATCAGGATTTTAAAGAAGACATCTACAATGCGCTGGTAGAAGCTAGCACGTTGCTCAAAAAATATGAGAAATTGATTTTGATCTTCCCTGAAGACAAAATGCATACCTATCCCGCAGACATCATCGCTGGATTCAAACGGTTTTGTGGATTCAATCAATTCAAATACGAAATCTACAACGACGCCTCGTGCATAGACCCTAAAAGCTATAAGAAGTCGGCCTTTGTAGTACTCGAAGAAGCGGATCTGGTAACGATCATCAAAAACATACAGCTCTCCAAGATGAAGCTGGCGAAGGATACTGGCATATTGTCGTACAACGACACCGCACTCAAAGAAGTCTTGGCTGAAGGCATCTCTGTGATCACTGCAGACTTTGCTAAAATGGGTCAAATAGCGGCAGACATGATCCTAGGGCAAGTATCTGGCCTAGTGAAAAACGATTTTCATTTTATGTCTCGGGCATCGCTTTAGTTTGCCTATACAATCATTTTGTACAAACATATAACCAGAAATGATTATACTTGATCATGGAGAATTATTGGAAGTACTTTTCGGGAGACAATGAAAACTGGGGCATCAAACTGATCACTTGCGGGTATGAGCAGGTCAATAGAAATGCCGCCTATCCAGTAGAGGGGCATCCAGAATCTCATCTTTTCTCTTGGGAAGAAGGTCGGACACTGCCCGATTACTATATCATCTA
This sequence comes from Reichenbachiella carrageenanivorans, assembly GCF_025639805.1. Lineage (NCBI taxonomy): Bacteria > Pseudomonadati > Bacteroidota > Cytophagia > Cytophagales > Reichenbachiellaceae > Reichenbachiella > Reichenbachiella carrageenanivorans. The sequence continues at coordinate 570,150 of NZ_CP106735.1, forward strand.
TATCCCCACTGGGGGTGGAATTTTCGAATCTGAAAATGCACAACTGGAGATCAAACCTGGAGATGCCATTGTCATCAACAAGGGAGAATGGCATCGCTACAAGCCACACAAAGATTTGGGGTGGGAAGAGTACTGGATCGGATTCAAAGGCGAATATATAGACAGCTATGTAGTCAAGGATTTGTTTCCCAATCAGGTCACCCACATCAAATCTATGGGCTACCAAAATGACATCATCACGCTGTTTAACCACGTGCTTCGCCTAGTAGGCACACCTACCAAACTGATGGAAAAAGTGCTTTTTGGATCACTCATCCAGTTAATCAGTCACTTCACCATAGAGGATAGAGTCAAAATCAACACCAACAGACACGACTATATCGTACAGTCTAGTATTGATTTTATCCGACAAAATATCACCAGCAAGATTGATTACAAAAAGATGAGCGAGCGGTTCAACCTCAGCTATAGCCAATTTCGTCTGACCTTCAAAAAAGCTACGGGCTCTTCACTCAATCAGTTTTTAATCTCCGAAAGGATAGGTTTGGCGCGAAGACTGCTACACAACACCGACATGGAGATCAGCGAGGTAGCCAGCAGAGTGGGGATCAACTCGGTCTTTTACTTTTCTAAACTATACAAACTAAAAACTGGTAAATCACCCTCCCACGACCGACGCAACCAAATGATGATCTAACCTCGTTTGGCACTTAAAATGATTACCGACAGGGCAACACAGGATAGAGTGGAATATCAGATACACCAACTTACCTCATCATCAGACTCATCACTAATCTAAACCTGTAAAAAGAAATACGAGGACGTCGCTTAATTAAGAAAAACAATGAATACCGATTTTAAAAAAGTCTTATTGCTTATTGGTCTATCTATTTGGACAGTGGTTTTATTTGCCCAAGAATCTCAGGTAACCATCAATCACCAAGGCAAGGACTTCAACATGCTCAAGCATGCATGGAACGCGCAATGGATCACCCACCCATCGGCCTCTACGATGGACTACGGCGTGTTCAATTTCCGAAGAACATTCGATCTAAAAGAGGCTCCCAAGTCTTTTGTGGTGCATCTCTCTGCCGACAACAGATACAAACTCTATGTAAACGGCACCTACGTGGGTAGAGGCCCAGCCATTGGAGACATCGCACATTGGAGATACGAGACACATGACCTAGCGCCATACTTACAGGCAGGCACTAACACCATTGCGGTAGAGGTCATCAACTTTGGTGAGTTCAGACATGCCAAGCAACAGACCTTCCAGACGGCCCTTATCCTACAAGGAGACACCCACAATCCCGTATCTATAGATACCGCCAAAGACAGCGAATGGAAAGTAATCAAAAACAACGCCTACAGCACCATCCCATTTGTGAGTGACTCCGTGGGCGGATACTATGCTGCAGGCCCAGGCGACCAGGTAGACGGGACGCTATACCCATGGGGCTGGAAATCTCCAACCTACAATGACAGCCAGTGGCAAAAACCAAGATTGGCCATGGTAGAATTTGCCGTAGGCAGAGGTTTTTTGTTTGGCAGCACTTGGTATTTGGTACCACGCCAGATTCCTTTCTTGTCGGACACAGTGACCAGATTCAAAAAAGTGGCTCAGGCCAATGGTATCAACGTATCTAAAAACTTTGTCTCTGGCAATGAGGCGATCACCATCCCAGCAAACGCCAAAGTATCTATTCTGCTAGATCATGAAATACACACCATAGGCTATCCAATACTTACCGTAAGTCAAGGGAAAAATACAGTAATCAAAACCACTTATGCAGAGGCTTTGTTTTACAAAACATCACATGAATTTAGTGCCCATGGAGGATGGAAAAAAGGACCAAGAAATGACCTCGAAGACCAAGAAATCCGCGGCTACTACGACATCTTCAAAACCGATGGGGGTGCTCAACGCAGCTTTCAGCCACAGGCCATGCGTACATTTAGGTTTGTATCGCTAGACATCACTACGGCAGACGAACCATTAGTAATCGAAGATTATCACAACATCTACTCCGTCTATCCATTCGAAGAAAAAGCGACCTTCCAATCCAGCGACCCATCGCTCAATGCGATCTGGGATGCCGCCTGGCTTACCTTACAAAATTCGTCTACAGACCAATTTGAAGACCCCTACTATGAACAACTTCAGTACATAGGCGACACAAGAATCGAGTCGCTGGTGTCGATCTTCGTCTCTGGCGACGACCGCCTGATGCGCAAAGCCATTCAGCAATTCGACGATTCTCGCATGCCCAATGGACTCACCCAAAGCCGCTATCCTTCTTATATCAATCAGGTCATTCCGACCTACTCATTGCTATGGATCGGTATGCTGCATGACTACATGAGCTACCGAAACGATCCCGAATTTATTCGCAACTTTTTGCCTGGGATCAAGAGTGTGCTGGGCTGGTTCGAAAACAAAGTAGACGACACGGGCATGCTCGCCAACCTAGCGTGGTGGAACTTTACAGACTGGAGCGAAGGCTTTCAAAACGGCATACCAGTGGGCGCTGACGATGGACACTCCGCCAATGTAAGTCTACAATATGCACTAGCGCTACAAAAAGCCGCTGAGGTCTTTGAGCTACTGGATGAAACAGCTCAGGCTCAAAACTATCGCAAGCAAGCCGCTGCCATCATCCAAGCTACCGTACAAAACTGCTACGACGAAGACAAGAAGCTCATTGCCGAAAGGCCCGAAAAGGACGTGTTCTCACAGCATACCAATGTATTTGCCATATTGGCCGATGCCGTAGCACCAGCAGATCAACCAGCCCTCTTGGCACAGCTTCTTAGCGAAAAGGATTTGATACAAAGTTCTATCTATTTCAAATTTTACCTCACACGTGCCATGCAAAAAGCAGGTGCTGCGAATCTGTACACGGCCAGTCTTGCCCCATGGAAAGACATGCTGGATCGAGGCATGACCACCTTCGGTGAGACCGACGTAAACCCACGATCTGAATGCCACGGCTGGAGTGCCAGCCCTTGCTTTGATTTCATACACACGATAGCTGGCATTCAATCTGCCGCTCCGGGTTTTCAAAAGGTTCTCATTGCGCCAAGCTTCGGAGACTTGACTGAAGTCGAAGCTTCGTTTCCACACCCCAATGGCACCTTAGCGGTCCACTTTTCAAAAAACAAAAAAGGCAAGGTCAGCGGAACGATCACATTGCCAACAGGTATCACTGGCGATTTCAAATGGAATAACCAGTTCATAAAATTAAAATCAGGAGTTAATCATCTATAGAATTTGTGAAAGAGAATATGAAGAAGCTAATATTATCACTTGCGATTGTCATCACGAGCCAAGCGCTTTTCGCACAGGTTACGGACATTATTTCATTGAATGGTGTGGTGCCTTTCGAGCAAACCCAAACGGCTTTCCCGCCAAGTAAATTTACACGCACCATCCCCGTACCCGGCTTGATCGACTTAGCCAAACCAAGAATTGACCAATACGAGGCTTACTTTTCGGGCACTCAACAACCCCGATACAACTGGTACAAATTCACTTTCAAAGTACCTAAATCGAAGCAAAACAAGACGGCCATACTCACCGCCCTCAAAAGCAGATTCAACACGCAAGTACTCCTCAATGGCATAGACTTGGGCACATATATGCAAAACAATACGCCTATCGATGTAGATCTCTCAGACTACTTGGTGTATGGCAAAGAAAATGTGCTCCTCCTGAGACTAGGCGAACGTGCATGGATGCCTAAAGATGCAGCTACTGGCTTCGACAGAGAAAAATACACAGACATCCCTGGTATATGGGATGATATTTCGATCAGCTTTGGTGGCCCTATCAGAGTACACAGAGCCCTCGCCTTACCAGACCTGGCTAGCCAGCAAGCCACGGTAAAAATACAACTTGAAAACTATGCCAAAATACTAGAGAGAAACACCGAATACAGCGCCATCGAATACACGCTAAAAGCACATATTCGTGAGAAAAAAAGCGGCACCATCGTAACAGATACAAAAACAATCTCAGGCAAAATCCAATGTCAGATCGAGCAGCAAGAACTACAGCTCATATTTGATTTCAATCAAGACATTCAACCTTGGTCGCCAGCAGATCCATTTCTATATGAAGCCGTAGTAGAAGTATCCGCAGATCGTAGGTTTTTCGACGATTTTGGTAACTCAGAAAGCATCAAGCCAGCTGATGATCAACCTTGGATAGGCCCGTCTGATCTAGAAACAGTCACTTTCGGTATGCGTGATTTCAAATCAGTAGAAAAATCATTTCAACTGAATGGACAAGAGATTGCACTCTTTGGTTCTACGCTTACGCTCAATAGATTTTTCGAAGACAGGGACAGAGCCCACCTCCCTTGGGATCGCGAATGGGTGGAGAAAATGATGATTGAAATACCGAGCGCTATGGGCTGGAACTTCTTCCGAGTAAGTATAGGGCTACTCCCTAAATTTTGGTACGATCTGGCCGATGAGCATGGTATTTTAATCCAAAATGAATACAACATGTGGAACCTAAGAGGCAGACCCGCCCAATATGCCGTAGAATACTCAGATTGGATCTGGCAAGATGGCAACCACCCCAGTGTGGTGATCTGGGATGCACTCAATGAGCAAAAACAAGAATACATCGGCAGAGAACTTATCCCACAGTTGAGACTGATCGACCCTACCAGATTATGGGATTTAGGTTTTATGAAAGCAGAAGCTGGTAGCAGACTGGATGTATTCGAATATCACTGGTACCCACTCGCTCATGGCTGGTGGGTAGGAGACGACTTTATCCAGCAGACACGCGAGGCTTTCCGATTTGGTAAACTCAACGACAAAGTAGCTGGGCTGGAGCATATGAAACAAGCCAATGCACCTGTGATCGTCAACGAATTTGCCTGGCTATGGCAAAACCGAGATGGCCTCACCTCTGGCGTCCGAACCTTCGGCAACTTCACCGAAAAAGATCGTGTGCCTCACAAAGTAGACTACGAATACTACGAACCAGACGGATCACAGCTCTACGAAAGCAACCGAGATGTGTACGAATACTACATAGGCAAAGACGCTACGGCAGACGAGCGATGGGCATTCCAAGCTTATCTACAAGCCATAGAGACAGAGATGATCCGATCCACCAGAGAAGCAGACGGTGTGGCTTCATTCGCCTACCTGACCAATAACAACGGACACACAGGCGACTGGTTTATCCACGACATCAAAGACCTAATTCCGTCGCAAGCATTGCTATCGCAATACCATGTGACTAGACCTTTCGCGGCGTTCTTAGACATCGAAGATGCCAGATATGTGAAAGCTCCAACGGTACAAAAACCCGGCAGCTCATTCAATTTCAACATCATGGTAGTGAATGACACCGCACAAGTAAATACAGGAACTGTACACTACAAACTACTAGACCCCAAAGGAAACATAGTCTCTACTGGACAGCAAGACGTATCCGTGCAGCCTTTCTGGCAAACACTCGTGCCTGTGACCATGACCCTCCCAGAGCAAACAGGGGGCTATTTAGTCATGACCGAGCTCGAAGACCCTAAGAGCAAGCGCATGAAACAAGTAAGCCTTCGCTATATCCAAATAGGTGATGTGAAGCAGCCTGAGTATTACAATTACATCTACCAAAAACCCGAAGGATGGCCAGAATAAATCGTAGTACTATCACAAAAACGCTCTCTTCATGGAAAGTGTACGGCCTCGTTGGACTCGTTCAATGTATGGCCGTGACCACTCATGGACAGCATACTACCGAGAGAAATCCTCAACTTGAAGAAACCCTCACGCCGTTTAGACTACCCCTGCCCGATCCTGAGCACATAGAATACCTCTATCGCAAAAAAGAGGGAAACCCAGTGGGTATGAAAGTAGTACTCCCCAATGGCCTACATGCCCTCTGGCTAGACGACGATGGAGACATGCGCACGGGCGACCTCGAAGGTGACCTCGACAACGACTGCCTACTGATAGACCTAAACCATGATGGTAAATATGGCGACAGTGGCGATCTGATCGTGGACTACATAGACGAAGACCACGACGGACTGGCCGACTATCAAGTGATCATCGAAAATGCCGAAAAAGACTACACTGGCAAATGGAAATCGCACTATATGTGGTTTGTCGACAACGACAAAGACGGCGTACTGGGCTATATGAACTGGGACACCTTTCGATACGAAGGCTGGGATCACAGCGGCAAAGCCAATTTTTTTGCGGACTACCACGGCCAGAGCACCATGCTAAAAGTTCACATTTCTTCTTGGAATATCGACGACCTGAGCTTCAATTGGGAAAACCCATTCCTATTTTACGATCTAGACAATGACGGCCTCACAGAAATGGCCATCCGAATCGTAGACGAACCCATGGCCATCGAAGGAGCCAAAGATTTGGTAACCTGGGCTTTTAGCCAACAGGCTTCGTTGGTACAAATGACTTTTGATCTAGACAACGACAACGGCGCGGGCAATGAGCTAGATTTTGACATGAGTCTAAAATTTAGTGGGAAGGGATTCGACTATTCAGATCAAATTCAACCTATAAAAGAACATCCCATTGCCAAAAAATCTGATGCCTACTTTGCCGATCCACGGTGGAGACATCTGGATCAGCTGGTGTATGCGGGTCATGAAGAAGCCTATGACCTTACCTTCTCCAGAGGAGAGTGGAGCGCCTGCTGGCTTGTATTCGACGAAGACGACGACTGTCACAGATGGGAGCGTGTAGAATTTTATGAGCCCAAAGATCCCTTTGTGATCGGCTCGGGCAATGGTGGGCTAGATCACAACCCACAAGCTGATCCAGCTGGTGATAGAGGCGAATGGGACCTCGATTTTTCTGGCAAAGGAAACCTATATGTGTCGCCCCTTGACGGGAAAATACACCTGCTAGGTGCAGAAACAGGCTACTGGCGAATCGATCAAAACACACTGAGCTACCAGGGCTGGCAAGGCTGGCGTGGCCCTAATATTCAGCCAGAAGATACTGACAATTTTGAACCTACTCGATTTGCTACGGTGCGCTACCAAGACACAGACGGCAATGGCTTCTTTGACGAAATGAGCTTCGACATGGACGGAGATCAGCAGTATGAAGAAAATATTTCTCTACTTGCACTAGGGCAATCAGACGAATCAGAGATACTAGAAACTGCACAGATGAAGTACGAAGACTATTCGGCATTATTCGAAAAAGTAGCTGCTGCTCAAATGAGTCATGCAAGCGACATGATCGCACGAGCAGCCAAAGAGCATCTCTCTACACAATGGTACAATCACTACAAAAATCCTAAAAGTGTCCGAGAGCAATATCACAATGGCTATTGGCTCTCTTATTATATTTATCAGGATTTGATTAGAAAAAACATCAAAAATGAGGAAAATCAGGCTTTGATCAAAAAGGCATATTTGTATTAAACCACACAACTAACAGCAGCATATGGGAGCAATATTAGGAGTCATTTTTCACGCCATTGGCGGATTCGGAGCAGGCAGTTTTTACATTCCGTTCAAACAGGTCAAGCAATGGAGCTGGGAAAGTTCTTGGTTTATCTTGGGGCTCTCGGCCTGGCTCATCGTGCCTTTCATCACTGCTTGGTTTACCATACCAGACCTCTGGCATGTGATCACACAGGCCGATAGCGCTACGCAGGGCTGGACTTATTTCTTCGGCTTACTTTGGGGCATTGGCGGACTCACTTTTGGACTGTCCATGCGCTATCTGGGCGTGTCTCTAGGTATGACGATCGCACTAGGACTATGCACGGCTTTTGGCACTTTGATACCTCCCATTTTCAAGGGCACATTCGCACAGTTGCTACAAACCGATACAGGTATCATTACCCTTTCAGGAATTCTGATTTGCCTGATCGGTATCGCAGTGGTAGGCTATGCTGGCGCACAAAAAGAAAAGGAAACCGAAATGGCTGCCGACGAGGAGTTTAACCTCACTAAAGGCCTGACCGTGGCCACCTTGTCTGGGTTACTCAGCGCTTGCTTTGCTTTTGGCCTAGAGGCTGGGGCTCCCATCGCCCAACTGGCACTGGCCAGCGGTGCAAGTGACTTGTTTCAAAACAATGCCGTACTCGTATGGATACTATGGGGAGGCATGACTACCAACGGCCTCTACTGCCTCTATCTCAACCGAAAGAATCGCACGACAACCGACTATACCAACCCAGACACACCATTGGTCAAAAATTATATCTGGGCGGCACTGGGTGGTCTCACTTGGTATCTACAGTTTTTCTTCTACGGGATGGGCACTACCTATTTAGGAGAATCTTTAGAGTTTGCCAGCTGGTCTATACACATGGCATTCATTATTTTCTTTAGCAATCTGTGGGGTATCATCTACAAAGAATGGGTAGGCGCCTCTCGCAATACCATGTGGGTACTGGCGCTAGGCCTCGCCATCGTCATGATTTCTATACTGATGATCGGGCTGGCCAATACCATCACTCATTAAACCCCAATTAAGTTCCATTTCAAAAAAACAACAGGATGAAGATTACCTCAAAAATATTATCAACGATAGCCGCTACCTACTTTGGGTCTGCTAGCCTATTCGCACAAGAAATAGATGTACTATCGGTAGACTTCGAATCTGCCGCGTTGGGAGTATATGATGAAGATCAGATCAAAAATGACTTTGATACCGTCAGTTGGGCTATGACCCAAAACAGAGGACTGATCCTGAAGGATGGGAAAAAAGGAAACGTACTACAAGTCATTTACCCAGAAGGAGCTGTAGGCCCTGAGCAAGGCGGTATCCAATTTGTGCGACCGATCCCTCCCGCCACGGACTACTACCTGTCCTACGACGTATATTTTCAGGATGGTTTTGATTTTACCAAAGGTGGCAAGCTGCCTGGCCTCACCAGTGGCGGAGCCAACTATACAGGAGGCAAGCACCCAGAAAATGGCGAAGGCTGGAGTGCACGATACATGTGGACAGGTCAGCAGCAGCCCATCGTCTATCTATACTACATAGACATGAAAGAAAAATATGGTGAAGGTGTCTTTCTGAATGCCACGTTCAAAACTGGACAATGGCACACCATCACCCAGCACATCAGACTCAACACACCAGGCAACAAAGACGCACTCATAGAGGTGTGGTTTGACGGCAACAAGGTAGGATGGAAAAAGAAATTCAGACTGCGTAAAGACGACCTTGGCATGATCGATACTTTTTACTTTTCTACGTTTCATGGCGGCGCCACTCCTGACTGGGCTCCAAAAAACAACAGTTTTGTCAAATTTGACAATATCCGAGTCTACACCAAACCTTCGAAAAAGAAGAAATAAAGAATCCGCTTACCAGCCCAAGCGTGCTTGTTCGCGCTGCACATGCTGGGTCACATTCAAAAAAGTATCGATCCAGAGCTTGTCTTGGTTTTGCTTCAAATAGTCGAGCAACTCACGATGCGCCTCGGCAGAGGTATTGAGATAGCCTCCGCCTACACTGTGAAATAAAAAAGTAATCACCGTGCCGTTGGCTTGTGCTTTTTTCACCTCCGCGATCAGCTGCTCACCAGTCAGCTCTGCAGCACTGGTACTCGGCATCAGATATGGATCTACACCCCGGAGCGACTCAGGCACTGGACTCAATCCCCTAGCTGCCACAAAAATATGCTGAATACTATCAGAAAAATCTACCCCCTGTATGGTGTGATCCACACAAGTGTAAGCAAATGTTCTTTCGGACTTGCCGTCCAATGCATGAAGCAGCGAATTGGCCGTGTTCAGCTCATTGATCAATTGTGGAAAGCTATAGCCATCCAAATCATATTCTGGTCTGATCCAATCGAAATTGCGCTCTCCTGGTATCACTTTTCTACAGGGGTGAAACAGCGTATGATTGGCCAATTCGTGATCATTGGCGGCTATGGCACGCCAAGCCTCGGATCTGTTGGCAACGGACTGAGCACTCCCCGTCAAAAAAAAAGTACCCTTGTACCCGTACTCGTCTAGCGCAGGCACTACGATATCCAAGTGGCAATCTATGGCATCGTCATAGGTCAGTACCACGGCGGCCTTTTTGCCTTTCGGCCAATTGAAACTCTGCTGTGCCTGTGTCCCAAAAACAAGACAGACCAAAAGCAACGCAAAAAAAATACTCATTCTGTTCATAGCTGTATGTGTATTACCACTCGATGTGGTTGTTGATAAATGTAATAAGGCTCTCAGCCAATAGCTCCTGTTCGGCTCTATTGGGATGGCCAGGCGTTTCTTTGAAAGGCACGGCATGAGCATAGATACGGTCATCACCCAAAAGTGCCACAGCCTGTGCCACATACCCAGGCCAAGGAGAACCCGCTTGAGTGACATTCATATTGCCCAATAGGCAAACGATATGCGCCTCAGGATATTCGGCTCTAATCTTCAAAACAAACTCCTGATATGCGGCTACTATTTGAGTTTCTCTAGGTTTCTCTTCGCCAAACCGAGCTTTAAATTCAGGGTGTTCTTGTTTTTCGATGAGCCAAGAGTCATTTTGAAACAAATTGATCACCACCACTGCTGGTGTATACGTAGCAAAATCCCATCGCCTCGTGCTATCCGTAGGCACCACTCGATCGTACATCTCTGGCATGATCATCGGAAACCAGCTCAACATCACACCTATTCCACTCCTACAAATACTATGATATGAGGCGTCGAAATGTCTAGCCACCAGCGAGGCATAGCTCACATAGTGGTTGGTATATACACTGTCGGGAGAATCGGCCCCACTCCCATCGTCTACCGCATAACCCGCCGTGATAGAATTACCATAAAACTCCATTTTTCTACGCTTTGCCGCAGGCTTAGATATTTTAGGTGCTATGCCCGTGACTTCAAAACCGAAGAAAGTAGTTTTCCCCCTGATCCATTCGGTGCGCTTGAATAGCTCTACAGTGTGACTACCAGAGGATAAGCCAGCCGCCAATAGATACTTAGTCTTGGTCGTATCTACAGATAAGAGCCTTACACTATCTTGATCTATGATCACATTGAAGTAATTGTCGCCACGCTCATCCTGAAGGGTAGCAAAGAGCGAATCCCCCTCATAGCTCACTCGCACAGCCGCTCCCGACCAATACAGGTCTACTAAAACCGAAGTGGGTTGATCTATATCTATCCTACTTTGATACGATACAGCCTCGTCTAGGGGAGCTATAGGCAGCCGCTGATAGGACTGCTCACAACTCGCCATAGCTAAGGCTAGAAATAGACCAAAAACTAATTGATAGTTGTTCATTTTATTGCTTTCATATCAAAAACGACTATTCTCCTGGCTCACGAATTCGGTCAACCATGGCTTGCACATCGGCTGGTGGTGCAGCATATAGTCTAGAAATAACCAACGACACCACAAAATTGACAACCATAGCAATGGTACCAAACCCTTCTGGAGACACGCCAAACCACCAATCTTCGGAGCCTCCGCCTCCGAAAGCATTGAGTTTGTATTTCATCATATAAAATAGCATCAGCACCGTACCTGTCACCATGCCTGCTACTGCACCTTCTTTGTTCATTCTCTTATCAAAAATACCGAGTAGTATAGCTGGGAAAAATGAAGCTGCCGCTAACCCGAATGCCAAGGCCACTGTAGCGGCGACAAATCCAGGTGGATTGATGCCAAAATAGCCAGCCACAAGTACAGCCACTCCTGCACCCACTCGTGCCCATATCAATTCTTCTTTGTCAGAAATATTAGGTTTAAACTGTTTTTTGATTAAATCGTGCGACACGCTAGTAGAAATGACCAAAAGCAAGCCTGCTGCTGTAGACAAGGCCGCAGCCAGTCCTCCTGCTGCTACCAAGGCGATCACCCAATTGGGCAAGCGAGCTATCTCTGGATTAGCCAATACGATAATGTCCCGATCTATTTGTAGCTCGTTGGTAGCGGGATCAGCTACATACTGAATGGTACCATTGTTATTTTTATCATCAAACTGGATTAGCCCAGTAGATTCCCAGTTTTTGAACCAATCTGGCACGGAACTATACTCCGCATCAGATACCGTTGTGATTAGATTTGTACGAGCAAATGCCGCTATGGCTGGCGCTGTGGTGTATAAGATAGCGATTAGCACCAGTGAATAGCCTGCTGATATTCTGGCATCTTTCATACTGGGCACAGTAAAAAAACGCACGATCACATGTGGCAACCCGGCAGTACCCGCCATCAATGCAAAGGTAATAGCAAACAGATCGAAGGTAGATTTGCTACCAGAGGTGTACTCAGCAAACCCCAACTCCCGATGCAAGCCATCGAGCTTGTCGAGCAGGTAAGTACCAGAACCATCCGCCAGCTGACTACCAAAACCAATCTGCGGCAACCATTCGCCTGTGAGCTGAATAGAAATAAAAATAGCTGGTACCATGTATGCAAAAATTAAAATACAATACTGGGCTACCTGCGTATAGGTAATACCTTTCATTCCGCCCATGACGGCATAGAAAAATACCATAACCATACCGATGATCACACCGGTATTGATAGGCACTTCGAGAAAGCGCGCAAACACTACTCCTACACCTCGCATCTGACCTGCTACGTAGGTAAAAGAGACAATCAAAGCACACACCACACCAACGGTACGGGCAGCATTAGAATAATACCGATCTCCTATAAAATCGGGCACGGTAAATTTGCCAAACTTTCTCAGGTAGGGTGCAAGAAGCAGCGCCAAAAGTACGTAGCCGCCAGTCCAACCCATCAGATATACAGCTCCATCGAATCCCATAAAAGAGATTAGCCCAGCCATAGAAATAAAAGAAGCAGCGCTCATCCAGTCGGCTGCGGTAGCCATGCCATTGGCCCAGGGAGGCACGTGCCCACCCGCTACATAAAACTCCTCTGTACTACCTGCCCGACTCCAAATGGCAATACCGATATACAGTGCAAAAGATATCCCAACGATGAGATAGGTCCATATTTGAATATCCATAATTATTGCTGTTCTTTATTGCCCGACATGTACTTGGCATCCAATCTATTCATCAGAAATACATAGACGAAGATGATGATGACAAAGGAATATATTGAGCCCTGCTGGGCAAACCAAAAGCCTAATTCGAAGCCTCCGATTCTGAATTGATTCAATTGATCTACCCAAAGGATTCCAAATCCGAAGGAGGTGAGAAACCAAATACTTAAAAGGATGGTGAGATAGCGTATGTTTTGTCGCCAATACGCTCTGCCTCTGTCTTTTTCCATGAAATTGTAGTTTTATTCGTTATAGCAACTCTCAATTTACTATCAATATTTGATTTACAAACTGATCGGCAAATTGAATACGTAGTATATACTGCTGGTTTTTCAATTGACTCAAAGGACTAATCCTGACCACACCTAATCCCATGGGCACTACAGACAAATGAGCCTCCACTTCTCGCCCCATCATATCGCTGAGTTGCACAGACAAGAGTTGACTCGTACCAAGATTTAGATACACTTCTCCGGTCTTGGACGGATTGGGATAGATCCGACTCGCCTCCGATTCGACCGCCAATGCAAGTACTTCTCCAGAGCCGTCTGTGACCGTGAGCGATACCACTTGCTCGTCTGTGGCTTGCCCATCGGACACCACCACCTCGAAAGTATAGCTTCCTTCGTCGCCAGGCAAACTGCTGATCACTAGCTGAGCTGTACCATCCTGATGATCTGTAAGTGTCACAAAATCTGGCGCCTCATGGATCGTAAATGACAAGAGATCTCCGTCGGCATCCGATGCGGAGATATTCACTTGAGTGGCTTCTCCTGCCCTTACTTTTTGTGGTGCGATCAGTCCCATCTCAGGGGCAAGATTGGACGATCCGTCTTGATCGAGCTCGTAGGCTCCTACATCCACCGTGCTACTATTGAGACGAGCTCTACCATCCAGATCTGTAGCTGGTAGATCTTTGTTTATCCCGGCGTCGACAGCTGGACTGCCCACTTTGAGATGAAAGTCATGTCCCAAATAGTCTTTGAAATAGGTCAAATAATTGGCTTCATTGCTTTGGTCAATATCGATATTGCCTTCTACCGTAGAGGTGGCATCGAATGAAGACCAGCTCAGGTTGGTACTCAGGTTGTTTCTAATCACATTACTGAAATTGGTCTGACCTGTCTTGGTCTGATCGGTCACCAAAACCTGTGGATTGGTGGTGTTGCTAAAATAGGTCGTGTTGGGGTGATGAACCACCGTGTTGTTTTGCACTCTGCAGTTGCGGGCACCATAGAGCGAAATGCCATGTGCATTGGCATTTACCACCAGGTTGTTTTCCACTATCCAGCCATCGCTGTACCCATCGGTGATGATGATGGCTTGCATTTTTTCACTCACTACAGGTTGTCCAGCCGTTTTTTGTGCCTCCATAAAAGGGGTGATTTCGTCTTCGAACAACAGAAATTTATTGTTTCTAATCACCACATTTTCAATAATAGGATCGGACGCTAGCGAAAAAAACTGAAGTGCATCATCATGATTGACTTCGTAGTCTTCGATGTAAGCATCTCGAATCAGATTGTTTTCGTAGGTCGAGTTGCTCCCCCTCACCTGTAAGGCATCCGCCCCAAAATTATCAATCACATTGTCATGAAAATAAGTGCCATTGCCCCGTAAGGATACGGCATGATAGACATTGGTAATCGTGCTGTGACTCACGGTGATGTCCGTACCTCTGAAATCCATACCTCCAAATGCCTTGGCGTACCAGTCGGCACGAGTCCAGGTGCTCACGTCCTCAGCAGATTTGATGGTGCAGTTGGTCAGGGTGATGTGATGCGTATTCACGTCGCCCGTAATCAGAAATACCCAGTTTGGGTTGGAGTCTGTACGGCTGGTTCCATCCACGAGCAGTCCGTCAATGGTGAGGTGATGGCTATTGGCCAATTGCAAACCCGACACCCAAGGAGTAGCGTCTGGTGCAGCCACTATTTTCAGGTTCGTATCAAATTGATAGTTAGAAAAATAAGGCTTACCATGAGGGCCAGATAGTAGGATCAATTCATCCCCGTCTTGGAGTACTTTGCCCGTAGAGATCACCTCCTCCAACGAGGGCCACGGAGCAGATGCACTTCCATCGTTGTTTCGATGCCCAGCAATAGGATCTAGGTAATACGTCTTGGATTCTTGGTACTCCACATATGCGTGCGCATGGGCTTGCGCCAAAAAAACACCCAACATACACCCTACCCAAACACTCCAAATATTCTTCATCATAGCTGTCAATCAAATCACCCCGAGACTGTGCTCTAGGTCTTCATTTCTTAAAAATAAAAAATGAACAGGCGATACTATACGCCTGTTCAAATTGCTGCTTCTCATATAAAGCGGATGGCCAAACCTGTTTCATTCACCTTCGAATAGAAGACGAATGAGACGGTGTTATTTAACCAAAAGAGTCATCTTTTTTGTGACCTCACCTGCCGAGAACATCATGAGATAATAGCCTGTCGGCAAACTCTGACTTCCCAATACATCAATTTTGTCTCCGTTGTGCTCCAGTGTGATCGACCTCTTGATCATCTCTTGTCCAAAAGCACTGTATATACTGATGCTTGCCTGCGACACCTGAATACCCGCAGGCACTGTCAAGTAAAAACGACCGTCGACAGATGGATTAGGATATACAGTCACTGCATCCCATTGCTCATCACCAATCACCAATACTTCAGCATCTGGTTCCGTCACTATAAGCGTAATCGTTTCTTCGGCTACAAGTGTACCGTCTGAGACTGCGATCGTGAAGGTGTACGTGCCTGCATCTGTAGCAGTGGGGCTGATTCTTATTTTACCCGTGCCGTCTCCATTGTCCGTCAAGGAAACAAAAGCCGGCTCATCCTTGATGCTATAGCTCAACGCATCACTCTCCGCATCTGTAGCCGATAGTGCTACTTCCAAGGCTTGTCCTGCTTCCAGCGTTTGGTCGCCTATGGCGGCTAGCTCGGGTGCTGTATTATCTACCACTGCAGCTGTGACTGTCACCGTGATTTCTTCCTCATCGGTCAGCGTACCATCAGATACTTTCACTGTCAGGGTATAGGTGCCGGCATCTCCACTTTGAGCATTCACCACCAAATCTGCTGTACCGTCCCCATTGTCTGTCAAAGTAATAAACGCTGGCGCGCCTGATAGGCTAAACATGATCCCATCTCCATCCGCATCTGTAGCCGATAGGTCGATAGACTTAGACTCGCCCTCTACTGCTCCCTGTGCGCCGATCGGATCGAGAACGGGTGCATGAGGCGTGGCTTCTCCTGTACCTGTCAGCGTGACCTGACCATTGTCTGGCACGGCTTTTACCAAGACGTACTTATCAGACTCATGTGTGACCAGTGTGGCCTCTACAGGCACACCGTTTTGTGTGGCACTTGCAGCTCCCCAATCGTTAGCTACTCTCACTTTTACCGTCAGCGGAAAATCAAACCACTCGTCTTTCATGTCATCAGTCAATGTGAATTTGATCTCACTGGCTTCTACCTGATCTATCGTGAGGGTATGAGAATCTCTCTCTTGCCCATACTTTGCTGCTTCGCTAAATCCTGCAATCCATAGTTCATCCGCATGATCGTTGATATAGCTCATGTGGTTTTCCGTATTGGTTTTCAGTACTTCATTGCTTGTCACCGAATGGTAATGAGTAGCATACCACCCTCTATAGTAAGAATTGCCAAACAATTTGACCGTTCTTGTTTCGTCTAGGAGATTGTCTATATCCTCATTGCTATTGGTAGCACTACGGCTATCCAGTGCCAAATAGTTGGTACGATTGGCCTGGTTCATGACACCAAATGTGCCTCTCATGGCGATGTATATATCTCTGGCTATATCTGTATCGAACTCTATTCCACATGGATAAGCATAGGTAGTAGCAGGTGCAGACAAGTTGGTAGCGATGTCGTTTTGAATACTCTCCAATGCCGTACGGTACACTTTGTCGTTGCTCGTGTCATTTTCATCCACGTCACTATTGATGTCACAATCGTCGTGTCCATTTACTTCGTTGCCCGCATCCAAAAGCGCTTGGTACTTGTTCCAATCGGTCACCTGATTGTCTATAATAAACCAAGTGAATTTGAGCTGATCGTAAGTTTCTTGCAGGCCGAGCCAAAAGCTATGATCTGCTTCTATATTATCATCTATGGTAATGGTGGTCGCTGCTACTTTATCCTCGTGCCAGAAGCTCACGGCGGCTTCGCCATGACTTGCTGGCCATACCAAATCAGTCACTGCAAATCGATCTGAAGCCACTTCATCCAGATTCATCTGCTGCGAGGGGTCTATCGCTTCGTAGGTAATACTGATCGTCTCCGAACTGCTTAGGCTCCCGTTAGATGCAGTAATAACAATATCTGCATACGCCTGTGGCACTCCTGCCGAGATGATTTCGATACTACCTGTACCATCTCCATAGTCTGTGAAAGTAGCTTCGCTAGGCAAATTATCAGAAGTACTCAAGGTGATGGGGTCTGAGTTTTGAACCGTAGCTTCGATGTCTATTTTCAGATAGCCATATTGTGTGACTGTCTGATTGCCTATAGGCGCAAGTGTGGGATTGCCAGCAGGCACAGGTTCGTCGAAGGTGATAGACAAGGTAGGAGGTGTTGCACTTCCGTCGCCTTCTACTTTGAAATAATGTGCACCTGCCACAGCAGTATTATCTACACTCAACCTTAAAAACACATAATCACCAGCTACTGCACCCGCATCGTACTGTGCCTTCAGATAGCTTGCCAAGTTGGCATCACCACTAGCACTGGTCTCTTCATAGCGCTCAGTATCTAAAGATCCATTGGCCACGTTTTTGGTAAAGTAATCGTCCTCAATACCAAAATCTGACCCGTTGCCAGTACCGTCTCCATATGCTCCCACAAAATGATCTAAAGAAGAAATATCTGCGGCGGCATTATACTCCAAACCATACAAATCGACATTGGTCGTAACCCATTCCCTACCATAGGACACATATACTTTCAAGTTGGCCTTTCTGATTTCTTTACCTTCTGGTATGGCTGGTAGCTCAAAGGGTATAATGGCTGTGGTCAGGTTAGCATTGCCACCTACATCACTCTTGCCCAGTTTCATAAAACCAGCATAATAGGGATTGTTTTCAGTAACTAACGTAGCATCTGAAACATATCCATCTGCAGTTGATGTGATGTCTACGGTCACGCCATTGGTCACGGTAATCGTGATGATCTCGGTGTCGGTATCTTCTCCGTCGCTTACTATGATTTCTACATTGGGGTATACACCCACATGCTCTTCCAGCGGACTGATAGCCAAATCTGCAGTGCCATCGTCGTTGTTGGTGATCGAAGCAAAGCTTGGTAGATTGTTGGCACTGAATACCAGCGCACTATTCTCTCCATCAAGATCTGACCCTGACAAAACCACTGTAGGGCTCTCTCCTTGCTGCACTTCCTGATCGCCCACCGCAGCCAATACAGGTGCCTTGTTTGCATCAGAATCATCAAATGTAAAGACCAGTTTGGCAGGACTATCCCCAGCACCATCGTCTACATTGAAATACTGAGAACCTGTCATCGACACATTATCTATAGACAATCTTAGAAAAACAAAATCGCCTGCTGCAGCACCTGCATCATATTGTGCTTTGATAAAAGCCAGCAAGTTTGTACCCCCTGTAGCATCTGTAGTTTCATCTCTTTCTGTATCAAGATTTCCCAAGTCTACATTTTTAGAAATAAAATCATCTTGAATACCTGTATCCGATCCATTGCCTGTACCGAAGTCGCCAGCAAAATGATCCGACGATGAAATAGTAGCTGTAGAACTATACCCTAGCCCATACAAATCGACATCCGAATTGGCCCACTGTCTCCCATAAGAAACATGTACCGTAAGACTGACTGCTGTGATTTCTTTGCCATCCGGAATGGTTGGCAATTCAAAAGGAATAATGGCCGATGTCAAATTAGGATTCCCTCCTACGTCGCTAGAGCCAATTTTAAGGTCTCCAAGCACATAGGGATTGTTTGCCGTCACCAATGCTGGATCAGACACAAATCCATCGGCTATAGAAGCCAGCACATCCACAGTGGACTGCGCGAATGCCGATCCTACCACGGCAACCATGATGCACATCATGGATATTTTTCTCAAGTAGTGTTTTTGCTGCATATTCATTTTTTTGTATCTAAGGTGTTATTTAATTAGAACCAGAGAGCAGCCTGCACTTTTCATATCCCAAGCAGGCTGCTTCTAGTACAAATACTCAATTTATTTCCCCCGAAACTATTGAGTCCTTATTTGTTGTTGTAGAAATCCTTTCTAACCATTTTCAATTTAGGCCTTCATGATATTCGATTTGTCCTGTCTTGTCCTGCTCAACCGTCCAATTATAAAAAAAGCCCTTTCTGGATCAGAAAGGGCTTAACCTTATATTAGAAAATAATTTACTGTACTGAAACTTTTGACTGATAAGCAGACTTACCATCGGATAGCTGTAGCACATAAAATCCTGATGTGAGAGACTCTAAGCCTGTCATCCTAAAAGTAGTCTCAGACTTCGCCTGATTCAAATTGATCTGATAGACCCGCTGACCGTAAGTATTGAAAATACTTACGGTTCCTCTGCTCGCATCAAAGTTTGAAGGTAATACCAAATGAAGCTCCCCAGACTGTATAGGATTTGGATATACCACCAACTGAGCCTTTGGTTCGCTTACGTTCATCACGGTATGAGCTACCGTGCGAGCACCGCTACCACTGCCGGACACAAGGGTAAGAGTAGGCTTCTTGCTGTTATTCGTATCATCGGCCGTACTCATATTCCAATAGGAATAATTGGCCTCATCTATATCAGACTGGATTTTGAAAAAGACATAATCACCTGCTACTGCCCCTGCATCATACTGGTCGTTGATGAAGTCGGCCAATTGCTGGTCGTCCGACAAAGACACCACACCCGCAGCTGTAGCACTTGTGATAAAACCCGTCTCTACCAGCGAGCTAGACGCTGAATAATCTGCCACCAACACTGCACTGGTGCTTCTGTATGTCACACCAGCTAGATTCATGTTGCCAGTAGGTGTATTCACTTTGCCTACCAGATTCATGGAAAATGAAGCCTCGGCCACTGCGTGTCCTGCGGGCAAAGCAGGTAGCTGAAACGGAATCACCAAACCTGCATCATAAGCAGAACTGGCTCCTCCTACCCTGGCGGTTGTCTGTCCTACCCACTGCGTCGTGCCATTGGTGCGCACTTCCTGGTCATTGGCATGAGCATAGATCGTATACGACTGCCCCACTACTACTGCATGAACCGTGATACTGATAGTTTCACTATCGGTAGCTGTGCCATCCGTCACGCTAATGACAATGCCTGAATAGGTACCTGCATCTCCCGAAGTAGGACTCATGGCAAGGGTAGACGATCCGTTGCTATTGGGCGTGAGCGTAGCAAAAGAGGGCAAGCCCGTAGCCGTGATTGTCATCGTATCTGCGTCTGCATCAGTGGCAGCTATGCTTACATTCGACGTAGCATCTTCGTCTACGCTTTGGCTACCAATCGCAGCCAATACAGGCGCCGAATTGCTAGCTCCAGTCGTTACGGTCAAATCAAACGAGGTTGAGGCATTGGCCAAACCATCATTTGCCGTAAGGGTGATGTTGCTATACACGCCAGCATCTCCTGATGTAGTCACCACACTCACGGTACCAGTACCATTGCCATGATCCATAAAAGTGGCAAAGCTTGGCAGGTTGCTAGCCGATAGTGTAAGGTTGTCGCCATTGCTATCACTAGCCGACACAGACACGTTTAGGCTATTGCCCTCTACCACGCTTTGTGCAGGGATAGCCGCTACTACAGGTGCCTGATTGGTAGGCGCACTTCCCGATGTGTTGATCTGTACTTCCTGATAGTTGTTCCAGGCAGAAGCGGAGTTGCCACCACCTATGATTTTTACATATCTGGCTTGCGTGTCCGCAAAATCAAAATGCTCTAAGCTCAAAGTAGTGCCGCTGCTGACTCCACTATACACTTGCGTGTAATTCTCTCCATCACTAGACAGCTCAATGCTGAAATTGTACGTGCGCTCGTCTCCCAACCCAAAAGCGATATCTACCGAGGTGACGGTAACTGCACTACAGAAATTTTTCTGCAACCATTCGGTTCCTTCCGAAGCCCATTTGGTATTCAGGTCTGCATCCATCGCGCCTGCAGGAGGATTATATCCCCATTGGTCGTCTTGGAAGCTGCTCGCCCATAGTGTGTCGCAGGTGAATTTGAATGTACCTGTATTGCCACTGGCAATGGTATTGCCAGCGTAGTCTTGTACGTTGCTCACGGTGAGCGTATTTACCTGATTGCCTCCCAGTGTAGATACTTCCATGGTCACTGTGCGATTGTCCGCTTCGAGTGTTGCAGATTGTACGGTCACTCCATTGCTGATCGCATAGTTAGCCGTGTTTTGTGCCGTAGTTGGTGTTACGCTTTCGCTAAAGCTAAAAGTGAAAACATCGTCCAAGTAGGAATTGTTGACCGATACCAAAGTAGGCGCAGTCTGGTCTGCTCCAGCCGAATATTCAAAACACCCTGCATCTGGCGAAGGGCCAAACACTCTGATATTTCCATCCAAATCCAAAGTTGCCATATCGGTATTTACTCCGGCATCGATAGCCAAGCTACCCGCTTTCAGATGAAAATCGTGATTGACATAATCGTTGAAATATGGGAGATAGTTGTTGTAGTTCAACTCATCGATATCAATGTTGCCCTCTACGATAGTAGTAGCATCAAACGTCCAGGTGGTAAACTTACCTGCGATGTTGTTTCTGATCACATTGCTGAAGTTGTCTTGTCCTGTTTTGCTTTGTGCCTGACATGAGATCCAAGGCACCAAGTCGGTATCGGTATAGTAGGGATGCTGAACCACCGTATTGTTTTGTATTCTACAGTTTCGAGCGCCGTATAGTGTAATCCCGTGCGTTTGATCATTCATCACTAGGTTGTTTTCCACTACCCAGCCATCGCCAAATCCATCGGTAATGATGATGCCCTGCATCAGATTACCAATGAGCTCATTGTCAATCACAAACTGCGTAATCGGATCTTCGAAGAGCAAGAACTTGTTGTATCTCAAAGTCACGCTTTCGATCTTCAGATCGCCATCTAGCTTATAGGCCTGAAACCCATCATCGTGCTGGATCGCATAATCGTTGATATAGCAGTCGCGTACGGTGTTGTACTCGTAGGTAGAGAAACTACCCAATCCACGAATTGCATCTCCTGCGAAGTTGTCTATCGTACAATTAGTCACATAAGAATAATCTCCTCGCAAAGACAAGGCATGATATACGTTGGTAATGAGTGTATTTTCGAAGGTGATATTTCCTCCACGGAAATCTGCTCCACCCGTCACGTTGGCATACCAGTCATTTTTAGTCCATGTAGAAATGTCGTCTGCTGCTTTCAAAGTGGAGTTTTTGATCGTGATGTGCGTGGTGTTGGCATTGCCCGTCATCATAAACTCATCTCTACCCAGATTGGCCGTAGCGGCATGGATGGTGATGCCATCGAAAACTAAATGCTGGCTATTGTCGATCGTCAGTTTTGAAAACACTGGCGTATGGCCCGACAAAGCCCTGAAGGTGACGTCTGTAGTTCTAGCCATGTTGCCAATATATACCGCTCCAAAATTGCCACTCAATAGATAAACCAAATCGCCATTTTGAATAGACGTGGGCTGTATAGACGCCCATGGGTTGGCCTGACTACCGTCATTGCTATTGTTGCCATTGACTGGATCTATGTAGTACGTATTGCCTGATACCGTGCCTGGTGCATATACGTTGAATACCACCACTTGCTGGTCGGTAGCTGTGCCGTCGGTAGCTGAGATGGTCACATTGGTGGTGCTGGCATCTCCTGTCTGTGGACTGATCACGATCGTGCCTGTACCATCGCCATGATCTGTAAGGGTGGCAAACGAGGGCAAATTGGTCGCCGACAAGATCAATGCGTCTGCATTGGCATCTGTAGCCGATATCGCCAAAGCAACCGTACTGCCTTCTTCTATATTTTGATTGGTGATAGTTGCCAATACGGGTGCCGCATTGGCTCCTCCTTCGGGATTTACGGTGATGGTGATATCTTCGGTATCTGTATCTGTACCATCGCTGGCTGATATGGTCACGTTGTACGTCCCTTCGTCGCCCGACTGAGGACTCACCTGCAAGCTGCCTGTACCGTCACCATGATCCGTAAGGGTAGCGAACGACGGCAAATTGGATGCTGTAAGGCTAATCGCGTCTGCATCTGCATCCGTGGCGCTCAGGTTTTTGGTCACAGTGGCAAGCTCATCGAGCTGCACATTGCCAATTGCCGCTAATACAGGTCTGGCATTGCCTCCCGTACCTGAGTTGTATTCATATGCGCCGGCATCTACAGTGCCATCGGCTATTCTGGCATTTCCATCTAGGTCTGTGCTTGTCACGCCCGTATTCACCCCTGCGTCTATGGCTGCGCTACCTGCTTTCAGGTGAAAATCGAGGTTGGCATAATCTGCGAAATACGCTGAATAGTTGGCCGTATTAGTCGTGATATCCACATTGTTTTGCACAGTAGAAGTAGCGTCGAATGTCCATGTGGTGAACTGACCAGCGATGTTGTTTCGGATGATGTTGCTAAAGTTGGTCTGTCCAGTTTTGCCCTGATCATCGAGGTAGATCCTGGGTACTGTGGTATCTGTAAAATACGGATGTTGGACTACCGTGTTGTTTTGCACCTTACAGTTTCTCGCACCGTAGAGGGAAATGCCGTGCGCTTGCTGACTCACCACGAGATTGTTTTCTACTATCCAGCCGTCGGCATAGCCATCGGTATTGATCACACCTTGCATGAGGGTACCTATCAAATTGTTGCTAATGACAAACGGAGTAATCGGATCTTCGAAAAGCAAAAATTTGTTATATCTCAATACCATACCTTCGATTTTGGGATCAGACTCCAAATTGTATGACTGAAAACCATCATCGTGCTGAATAGAATAATCATCGATATAACAATCCCTTACGGTGTTGTATTCGAAAGTAGAAAAACTACCCAATCCTCTGATGGCATCGCCTGCAAAGTTGTCGATCAGGTTGCCTGTTGCCGTGGAATAAGCTCCACGCAAAGACAAAGCGTGATAGGTATTTTTGATCGTCGTATTTTCTACCGTAATGTATCCGGCACGCATATCGATCCCGCCTTTCACGTTGTTGTACCAGTCTGTTTTGGTCCAGGTGGCAGAGCTCTCTGCCGACTGTATGGTACAGTTTTTAAAAGTGATATTAGAAGAATTGGCATCTCCGGTCACCAAAAATCCATCTTTGGTGATGGTAGAAGTAGTGCCATCTATGCGTACACCATCGAAAGTCCAATGCTGACAATTGTTGAGACTTAGGCTGGTAATCACAGGGTTATGACCAGGAGCTGGTTTTACATAGATGTCATTTGCAAACACATAATTTTGTATATATGGCGTTCCATGGTTTCCGTCCATGAGATACAGCACATCTCCTGCTTGCAAGGTCTGCCCTACATATGCCAATGACGCTAGCGAAGCCCACGGGCTTCCCTGACTGCCGTTGTTGGCCATGTTTCCATTTACTGGATCTAGGTAATACACATTGTTCGCTAGTGGCGTACTCACGATGATCGAAAAGGATTCTTGTGTACTCACAGTGCCGTCCGATACAGCAACCGCAATAGACGAATAAGTACCAGCAGCACCAGCAGCAGGACTCAACGAGATAGAAGCAGTACCGTTGCCATGGTCTGTCAAAGTAGCGAAAGCAGGTAGATTAGATGCAGAAAAAGTAAGTGCGTCGGCATCGGCATCTGTAGCAGATAGACTCACGGATACCGTGGCACCTTCGCTTACATACTGGCTGCCTATGGCTGCCAATACTGGGGCAGAATTGGTCGACGACTGGATGTCTACTGTGAGTATGGGACGATTGGCCGTAGTGGTATTGTTTTGCGAAGCTATGTCCCAATAATTGTATTGCGACCCAGTATTACCGTCCATATTGAGTCTGATGAATACGTAATCGCCACCGACTGCACCGTTGGCATATTGCGCATTCAAAAAAGCTGCAAGTGAGGTATTGGCAGCGCTATTGGATGTGATCGATCCAGTAGTACTATTGCTATCCAAAAAGCCCTGTTGCAAGGCAGTAGCTCCTGCATCACTACCGTATACTCCTCCAAAGTAATCTGAGCTGGCCACTGCAGATGAGGTTTGGTAAGGCACGGCATATAGGTCTATCGCATCTGAGAGTGTGCCTGATTTGCCGATCAGGTAGGTCGTAAAAGACGCCGAGGCGATTTGCTCACCTGCGGCTAACACAGGTAGTTCAAAAGGGATGACCGCACAAGTATATTTGTTGGTGCCGAGTCGGTGCGTAGCATAACCCACCCATTGCATAGAACCGTTATTGCTCACTGAATTGTCGTCGCCGTGAGCTGGTATTTGAGAGACTCCAGTAAGGAGCATAGTCGTTTTGTTGATACTGGCGATGCTATAGTCTTTGGCCCCTAGTAGCATCGATAGTATCAAAATTAATCGTATCAATTTTGTCATATCGCTTGTTTATAGTTTTACATTAATTTTTCTCTTGCTTGTATTGAAATTAAAAATTTGTAACTGGTTGGTTCGATCTGTGATTTCAGGGGAGTGGTATTTGCACCTAACGATAGTCTACATACTCATAACTCCCTCATTAACAAATATTTGCTTTTTAAACTTCCTATGGAATAGACATTTTGATGAACCTTTTGTACAAAATGCTTTTGAAGTAAGGGAAAATTATAAGTAGTTGAGACTTGTGATCAGATACAAAAAAAGCAAGCCCCTGGGAGGGACTTGCTTCATCATTCTTAACACATAAAAAAACAACAGGGACGGGCTCGAGTATCCCTGTCTTTTAATAAAATTTAAACCTTATTTTGATTTGAATGAGACTGCCAAAACAGCTCCTTTACCAGACTCGCTACTGTCGATATCTATTCTACCATAAGTGGTTGCATCTGCTACATTCACATTCACTCTTAGGAACACATAATCGCCTCCTTTAGCGCCATTGGCCACCTGCTGATTGAGATAATCTACGAGCGCGGTGTTGGCTGCTGAACTGGTAGTAATAGCTCCAATTGGTGTCGTATTTTCTGCCCATTTTTGCTGCAAAGCCGTAGCATTAGGGTCTCCGCCATACACTCCTTGGTAATAATCTGTACCCAAGACCAAAGAGGATGATCGATAGGGCAATGCGTACAAATCGTAATCTTGTATCGCCCAGGTCACCACGTTGTTCAGATTGGCCTGTAGCTCTGCTGTAGCAAATTCCTCACCATCAGGAATATTGGGTAGTTTGAACGGCATGACTGCTGCCATGTCGTAGATGTCGTTTGCATCTGCATAATTGACTCCTCCTCCTACTAGCAATTCGGGAGCTGCCAACCATACGAATGGCTTCGCTGGATCATTGGCATAAGCACCAAAGAATACGTCTACATCTGCTGGATCTACTGGGATATCGGTGATCGCAAAAGGATCGACCACTTCTACATTGATCGTCTGTGTGCTGCTCTCTAGACTATTGGTTGCTACTATCTCTATGGCATAATCGCCTAGATCGCACCCATCACAATCAGCATATGGTGAGAACGTCAAAATACCTTTGCCATTGCCTGTTTCCGCGAAAGTGGCAAATCTTGGGAGATTTTGAGCTTCCATCGTCATTACTCCTTCGAGCGGATCGTTGGCCTCGATAGCCACCGTGACTGTTTCTCCTTCTTTCACGCGTTGATCTTCTACAGCTGCAAATGTTGGCTTCTGATTTTGAGTATGCGTTTCCATTTCGATGTTGTACACTCTGTGCGTACCTGGATCATCGAGCAGATAGTCTCCTGCCACAAGTGCCATACTGGTAAGATTAGTCACCTTGTTTCTGAAAATGTAGGCATCGGCAATCTGCACTTCCACACCGTCTGTTCCAGACACAAAAGCATCGAAAGTCATCTGTGCCGCATCTACTTCTAGGCGAACATGGTACTCATTACCGCTGGCATAGTTCATTACATTTTCTGCTGAATATCCTCCATTGTCATAGGCATCTATCACTCCTGTGCGATCGAATCGGATAATTACCGATAGGTCTGCATAAGTAGTATCTGCAGTGAGCGTGGTAATCCCCGTCACAGCATCTATACCGTCTTTCATAGGTACCATATCAAACTCATAGGTGAAGGTTCCTGTTTGCTTGCCATTGGGCAATTCTACTGTTTGCCAAGTATTGACCTTACTGCTATACCCCTCTAACTCTCCACGAAAATTGAAGATAATGGTATCGGCTACGTCTCCTCTTGTAGCAATGAAATAGGTTCTTTGCTCTCCTTCTTCTGTAGCCACAAATTCATAACTCAACGTTTCGTTGAGGACTTCTCCGTTTTCCAGTTGCCATT
Source organism: Reichenbachiella carrageenanivorans (assembly GCF_025639805.1). Taxonomy (NCBI): domain Bacteria; kingdom Pseudomonadati; phylum Bacteroidota; class Cytophagia; order Cytophagales; family Reichenbachiellaceae; genus Reichenbachiella; species Reichenbachiella carrageenanivorans. The sequence continues at coordinate 597,623 of NZ_CP106735.1, forward strand.
TGACAGCTGTACCTTCAGCTGGGCTTACTTGAAGATCCATTTGTAAAGTATCTCCTACAAGCACGCCATACCCTGACCAGGCTTCTCCTCTGATGTTTCCTCCTTCTCCCACTCTATAGATAGTCAAGTCGGTATCCTTTAGCTCTGGGTTCGTAAATTCATCTGTACAAGCCCAAATGAATGAGCTAGCAGCGATGATTCCGTATACTATATTTTTTAATTTCATAATAATCTACTTTTAAATCATCAATTATTTCAGGACTCCTCTGTCTCTACTGCCATCCCACCATACTGGTGCGCCCCAGAAGTTGACTCCATCGTCCAAGTGCGCTTCCAGATTCTCTCTGTTGAAGTTCATCTCGGTATTAGGGTATGGAAGCTTTCTTGGGATCAGTCCATTAAGGTTGGTATCTGTATTGGCATGATCAGCTGGTTTCAAGACAGGGAATCCTGTTCTTCTCCAGTTGGCATAGGCCTCGGTACCATTGTAAAAATTGACCATATACTGCTGCATAGCGATCAACTCCAATCGTGACGTGCCAGTAGCCAAAAGATCATCTACATAATCGCTAACCACACCAGAGACGGGTCTGCTATCCATTACATTTTCTAATTCGTCTATGCTTGCAAAAACAGCGTTTTCGAAGTGAGTAGCTACATCAGATACGCCCGTACCTCCCCAGCCTCTAGCGGCCATTTCAGCTTTGTAGAGTTCTACTTCGGCATACGACATATACATAGATGGCATGTCTAGTGCGGTGAGTTCTCTATTGATTTGTAATGATTTGAAATACTTGGTGAGCGTTACATCTACCCCGTTTTTCTCTACTTTGATCGGCGTCCAGGTGATCCCCTCAGCATCTGTATTGTCGAACAAGTAGTATCCTGGAGGATAAGCGGTAAGCTCTCCCTCTTGTGCCAGATACTCCTCGGTCACCTCTATACTGGTAGGGGTCACAGATTTGAATTTGTCATTCGTAGCCGAATTAGAAGACTCTGCTCCATAGATCCCAAACATCATACGAAGTCTTGGGTCATTATTGGCTTTCATGTAGCCAGCATATGTTTCGCAGGCCACTGTGATCTGCTCAGCAAAGTGCTGCACTTGAGAAAATCCATTGCCTCGGATCTCTACTCCTCCCGTGCTCGACAGGATCACATCGTTGTTGCCATGAGTGACATAAGCGGCATCTGTGTAAGACTCCATGACTCCGCCAGTCAATGCTGCGAGTGCTTCTGTCTGAGCCGTAGCGGCATCCACATTGACCAAACGCAAGGCATACCTCAACCGAAGTGAGTTGGCAAACTTTCTCCACTTCTCTACGTCTCCGTTGAAAATCAAATCTCCTTCGAGTGGCTTGGCGCTGTCCAACTGATCGGCAGCTTCTGTCAATTCTTTGAAGAAATCTGTGTAGATGTCTTGCTGCGCATCGTACTTAGGCTTGATGTTGCCTTCAGAAAACGCATTCAAGGCCTCACTGTATGGAATATCTCCATACGAATCGGTGAGCTGTGCAAAAACCATCACCTTCATGATTCGGGCTACAGAATGGTAGTTGATGTTGACTTCATTTTGAGCCGCCGTCTCTATGGCAATTTCCAAATCATTGGCATTGATATAAGAGGCCTTCCATAGGTATTCGAAATAGCTGGCATCTGGCAAGTACACTTGCCCATGTGCGCCTGTCCACCCATCAGACACCATTTGCATGATGGTCATATGGTAGCCAAAATTAGCTCTCCAAACAGTTTCTCTATCTCCACTAAATCTAGTCTGAACAGTAGATATCAGCGATTTGGCGTCGGGTACTGTAGCGGCTGTCGGATCAGTGTTAAGATCACCGAAGTCGTCACAGCCAGATAGGCTAAGTACCAACGCGAATGCTAGAATTATATAATTATTGCTCTTCATTTTCTTAGAAATTTAATTTGATATTAAAACCTAGACTTCTTCTCTGTGGCAATGAACCATATTCGTACCCTTGACCATTACTGATACTGTAGGTAGATTCTGGGTCTATGTTGGGTACGCTAGACCAGATGAGCCATAGGTTTCTTCCGATTGCTGAAATGGTAGCTCCTTTGATAAACTTGCTGTTTTTGAGCAGTTCATTCGGAAGGGTATAAGAAAGTGATACTTCTCTCAGTTTCACGTAAGAGGCATCATATACAAAAGGTGCTGTGATGGCACTATTGGCCACTTGTCCCCAGTACAATCTTGGATCTACATAAGTAGTATTTTCCACGTATTCATATACAGGATTACCACTTTCATCTACTACAGGGTTGTCGTTAGCATCCATGGTTTGTACTTCTACTTTGCCTGCCATTAGATACCCGCCTGTAGCTTCCCAGTCGTTTAAAGCAATACCCGCTTG